>CBDUZY010000122.1:0-7313 GCA_965371825.1 uncultured bacterium | reverse complement strand
TGACGTCGTACACCATCGCCCAGTTCGAACGCGGGCCGGGGCCTTCATCGCTTCGCTGATCCCATTGCATCCCATCCCATTCCCAAGTGTCCCCGCACAGACCTCCACATTCGTCGCCCTTCCCGCCGAACAAGACGACTACCTCGCGATCGCTGTCGTAGGCCATGGCATGCCATACGCGAGCCAAAGGGCCGCCAGTGCTCGCCTGCCACCAACCGTAGCCATTCCATTGCCAGGTGTCGCCCGCCTCATCCTCGTCGATGATCCCACCGAACATCACGGTCATTTGTCGGGCGCTGTCGTAGGCCATTGCATGGCCATACCTTGCTGGACCGGACTCCCGTAGTTGCTGCCAGTCTTCACCGTCCCATTCCCACGTCGCCCCGCTGATCTCGCCTGTGTTGCGCCACTCGCCACCGAAGAGGACGGTCACGTTACGCGAGGAGTCGAACGCCACGGCGTGACCGTAACGATCCCACGGTCCCGCGATGTTGCGCAAGCTCCATTCAGTACCGTCCCACTCCCAGGTTCCCATGAGTGGGTAACTGTCTCGCCGTCCGCCGATGAGCACACTGACTCCGCGCGACGAGTCGTACGCCATCGCGTGGCCATAGCGAGGTGAGGGGACGCCGTCACTCGCGGGGATCCAGCTCGCTCCGTCCCACAACCACGTATCGCTGTGCCTAGAGGTTCCGCACGCGACGGTGCCACCGAGGGCGATCCCGCCAAATAGTACCGGCATCCCGATTGCGGAATCGAAAACCATCGCGGCTGCCTCCCGGTCCGCTGGACCAGTTCGTGCCACTAGAGTCCAGGCCGCCCCGTCCCATTCCCAGGTCTCGCGACAGGGCGCATCGGGCGCCCAACACCAGATACCTCCCGTCAACACGGTGACATTCCGGACACTGTCATACGTCATCGCGTGGCCCGCTCGAGCCGCGGGGCCAAGGTCGGCGCGAGCTGACCATGTGGTCCCGTTCCACGACCATGTGTCGGCGAGCTCGTAATCGCTGCCGTATCCGCCGAATAGAACCGTTTCGCCGTGGGCCTCGTCATATGCCAAGGCGTGGCCTGCCCTGGGTGGCGGCCCTGTAACGGCACGGAGCGTCCAGGACTTTCCGTCCCATTCCCACGTGTCTGCGAGGAGCAAGTGCTCCCTGGAGTCGTAGCTGTATCCACCGAACAGGACGGTCACGCCGCGGGCAACGTCATAGGTGATTGCGTGATCGCTGCGTGGGGCTGGCCCCGCTTGGGGACGGAAGGTCCAGGTCTTGCCGTCCCATTCCCATGTCTCGCCGCCGCCGAACAGAACGGTGACACCGCGACGGGCATCGTAGACCATGGCGTGCCTGAATTGGCGTGGTGGCCCACTGGTCGCGCGTAGGGCCCATGCCTCACCGTCCCACTCCCACGTGTCGCCCAGCTCGCGACCATCCTGGCTCGGGTATCCCCCGAACATCACGGTCACGCCTCGGGCGCTGTCGTAGGCCATCGCGTGGTTGGAGCGAGGCGACGGCGCGGGCAGGCGCTCCATCCAGGCTAGACAATCCTCATCGCCCGTAGCCGTGGATGGGACTACCGCGGCGGCCAGGACAGCCGCGATCACTGCCGATTCTCGATAACATCCGCGCAGACTCATGGCGCTCTCCCTTTCAACGGGTCCGACAACGCTTGATTAAACGGTCCCCCCATAAGACATAACACGCCCCGAGGCCGGGCGACGGACAAGAATCGAGATTTTCTTGCCGGTCTGTCGCGAGTCTTTTGCTGATAAGGTGGGGTCCCCGCCTGACATGTCGGCCCCGTGCGAGCGTATGGCTCCTATGTAGGGGCCTATTCGCGCCTGCGGGCCGGTCCGGGCGACCGCATCCGCAAGATCCTCCACCGTGTGTGTTTGTCCCACGCGATCCGACCGATAGAATTACGTATAGCGCCATGGGCACCTCGGCGGTCGGGCTGCTAAGGGAGCGGCCACGATACGGGCAGAAGCGGACGCCCGCCCTGTAGTGACGCACGTTCGGTCCGCGGCCAGTCCAGACGGCACGGCAAGTCATGACAGTAAGTGACACCGGTGATCCTCGGTCGAAAGGAACGGCGCCTGTAGTAGGCCTGCTCCTCACCGGCGGGCTGATCGTGCTGCTCGGGCTCTTCGATTATACCGGCCAACCCGTTCCCGGGCGGCTCTCCATAGCGCTTCTTCCGGTGGTCTACACGACCTACGTCGGTGGAATGGGGTACGGGCTCGCCTCGGGCATGCTCCTCATCCTTTACGGTGTCTGGAGGTTCTCCACGCCGGGCGAACTCTTCACCTACACCCAAGCGGGTGCCGCCCACCACGCAGCCTCGTCCGTGGTGACGCTGATCACAGTGCTCCTCGTCAGCATGTTGCGACGTCGGTCCGAGCGGATAAGCGAGACTCTGCGGGCCAAGGCGGATCTCGAAGCCAGACTCGACGAGCAACGGCAGCTTCATGACGAACTCGAGACTCGCGTGGGGCAGCGCACGGCTGAACTCGCCGCCGCAAACAGATCACTCCAACGGGAGATCGATGAACACGCTCGCACAGAGAAGGAGCTGGCCGAAAGCGAAGAGCGATTCGCGAGCCTTCTTCACTCGGTCGACGACGTCGTGTGGGCCGCAACCGCCGAACGTTCCAAGATGTTGTACATAAACTCCGCCGCAGAGCGGGTGTACGGTCGGACCGTCGCCGAGTTCTTCGAGAATCCGAGACTCTGGGCGGAGGTCGTTCATCCGGACGATCGTGAGCGAGCGGAGCGAAGTAGGCGCGAGTTGCTCGAGCTGGGGCACACCGAGGTCGTGTATCGGATCGTCCGTCCGGACGGCGAGATTCGGTGGTTAAACGATAGGAAGAGCGTCGTTTTCGATGACGCCGGAAAACCTCTGCGAATCGGCGGCATCGCGACGGATGTCACCGATCGCATGGCGGCCGAGGAGGGACTTCGTGAGTCCACGGCAGCCCTGGAGAAACTCGCGGAGGAGCAGAAAACCCTCCTGGAGCACACCAGGGACTTCCTCTACCGTCACGACACGAAGGGGGTCTTCACCTATCTTTCCCCGTCCGTCGAGCAGATCACCGGCTACCCCGTGGATGAGTGGTGCAAGCACTACACGACGTACATGACGGACAGCCCAATCAATGAACAGGTCATCCCGAAGACCGAGGAGACTCTCCGCACGGGCAAGGAAGGTCCTCCTTACCTAGTGGAGGTAAGGCACAGAAACGGACGCCCCATAGTTCTCGAGGTGAGCGAACGACCCTACTTCGAGGGGGATCAGGTCGCTGGAATCATAGGCGTAGCGAGGGACGTCACCGAGCGGGTGCGCGCCGAGGAGGCCTTGAGGCAAAGCGAGGAACTCTTGCACGCGATCATCGACAGCACCCCCGCGGTCATCTACGTGAAGGACCTCGAGGGACGTTACGTCCTTGCAAACCGTCGCTTCGAGGAACTGTTCCATCTCGAGAGAGGCGAAGCCGTGGGCAAGACCGACCACGACATCTTTCCTGCTGACGTCGCCGACGCTTTCCGAGCCAATGACCGTCAGGTGCTGGAGGGAGGAGACCCCGTCGAGTTCGAGGAAGTTGCCCCTCACGACGCTACGGCGCACACGTACGTCTCGCTCAAGTTCCCTCTTTACGACGCGTCCGGAGAACCGACGAACGTGTGCGGCATCTCGACCGACATCACCGACCGAAAGCGTGCCGCCGATGCCCTTCAAGGTGCGAAGGATGCCGCCGAGGCGGCCAACCGTGCCAAGAGTAGCTTTCTAGCGAACATCAGCCACGAGATCCGCACGCCGATCACCGCGATGCTCGGCGCGGCGGAGCTGATTCGCGCCGAACAGACTGAGCAGCTCGAACTGCGACAACGAGCCGACATGATCCTGCGAAACGGACGGCATCTGATGGCTCTGGTCAACGATTTGCTCGATCTTTCGAGGATCGACGCCGGCAAGCTCGAAGTACATCCGACTCTGTGCCCGTTCCTCGATATTCTGGAGGATGTCGATGCCCTAACTGCCCCACTGCGCCGAGACGACTCGGTCGAGTATCGCGTCATCTACGAGACCGACATCCCGGAGCGGATTCACACGGACCGTACACGGCTCACCCAGGCGGTGGTCAACCTCGTGAACAACGCCCTCAAGTTCACGAGCGCCGGCCATGTGTACCTGCGCGTGCGAGTCGACCGAGGCGCGGACGATCCGAGGTTGGTGATCGCCGTCGAGGACACCGGACCGGGAATCGGGAGTGAACACCTCGAGCGTGTATTCGAAACCTTCGCCCAAGTCGATGCTTCCATCCGGAACGCGGTAACGGGCGTCGGGCTGGGATTGCCGATTTCGCGCTGGATTGCGGAACAGCTCGGAGGCACGCTGACCGTCGACAGTACACCCGGGGAGGGAAGCACCTTCCGTCTCCGCGTCGGCACCGGCCCTGTTGAAGACGTCGAGTGGGTCGATCCCAGGGAGGTTGGATCGAAAGCGATTACGGAGGATCGAGCTGCCCCAGGAAATCATGGACCGCAGCTTCGCGGAACAATACTTGTGGCCGAAGACGCCGACGACAATCGCCTGCTATTGGATAAGGCACTGTCGGCAGCCGGTGCCGACGTCACGACCGCCGGCGACGGACGAGCCGCCGTCGAACTCGCCGCCCGACAACCGTTCGACCTGATTCTCCTAGACATCCGCATGCCAGTGATGGACGGAATGACCGCCGCCGCCAAGCTCCGACGAAGCGGGTTCCGAGCGGCTCTCATCGCTCTGACCGCATCGGCCTCCGATTCCGAGATGGATAGGATTCTCGGGGCGGGGTTTGATGATGTCTGGTGCAAGCCGATCTCACTCGAGGAGCTGGTGGATCGAGTCGCACCGTACCTCGACGAAGCCTCGGATAACGCCGACCTCACGTCCGCAGCGGAGGTCCGAGAGTCCCAGTCGACCCTGAGCGAGCAAATGTCAACCGTCGCGACTGACTTCGCCAAGTCGCTGCCCACCCGTGTGCAGCGCCTGCGCCGAGCAGTTCTTGATCGAGACGACGGCGAGGCGCATGAGGTCCTTCACCAGCTAGTCGGGACGTCCGGCATGCATGGACACATGACAATTTCCAATGAGGCCGCGAGACTCATGGCTCTCCTCAAAAGAGGGGTCCTTCTGAATCGACCCGCCGAACTGCGGCAACTGGAGGCAATGACGCGGTCCATCGTAGTATCCGCTTCGTGCGAGGGGGCGGCCGGAGAGCGTCCTGCGTCCGCCGCAGCTCATCGCACGGGCAACAGGTGTCCAGAGGGCGTGCCCCCGCATCGTGGCGTTCGCGGAGAATCCAGAGATTAGATCGCCCAGACCCTGTACGGTTGACTGAAGTAGCATCAGGGCTCATGGCCTGCGGCCGTCCGGAATTGTCGAGAGTTCACCTTTCGCGGTCTCTGACTTGACCGGACAGATTACGCGGCGATACTTATCATGTTGAGGCACGCCATCCGACCGTCGCCGGCGCTTCGTGCGCGCGACCGGGCGGCCTACCCTGAGTAACCAGACAGTGAGGGCGGACCATGACGGACAGTTCCTTTGTTACAACCGGCCCATTCCGTCCGGTGTTTCGCAACCCGGCGTCTAAGCTGACCGCATGTTGCCTTGCGGCGTTGTGCGGTGGGTGCTCGGCTTTCAACCCCGCCTTCCTTGATCTTCTGCCCGGTCTGGATACGGCCGCGGTTGCCACCGTCCCCAATCCACCGGGGTACGTTGTGGTGACCTTCGTGAACAACGTCGAGGTCTCCGAGCAGATCGTCACATGCCTGAAGAGCACCGATTGCGGATGCCTGGATCAAGGGGACGAAGCCCCCGAGGAGGCGTGCGAGGCTCTGCCGCTGACCGACGCCGAACAACGAGCCCTTAAACCGCGGATGAGGTTCCGCGTGCAGGTGAACTTCACCGACGGCACGTCCCAGCAGCTGGAGTTCATCGATGGGAGCAAGGATCTGATCAAACCCAACTTCGACTCGACAGCTAACCCGGATTTGAATCAGAACGACCTGAACACCGTAGTCACAATCTGCGACGTCGCCTCGGTGGAAGTCGTGAATCCGGTTGAGGTGTTCGTTCCGATCGCCTGGTCGCAGTTCGAGCAGGTAGATCCGACCGAGAACGCCGAGGCCTTCACCCGCATTGTGGGCCAGTCCGTACCTCAGTTCGTCACCCTTCAGGTGGATGAGGTCGACGAGGACCTGAATACAACCCTTCGCCGTAACGTCGGTCTTCGGGACACGCCCGGAACCGTAAACAATCCATTGTGCGGGTCGGTCGTGGCGATCACGATAGACGGCGCCCTAAGTGTTCCGTTCTTTGAAGGCCAACCCGGCTACGATCGAGACGACCCGGAGCAGGAGGCGAGCGTCGGAGGACGCTACGAGTTCACCGTATCCGTGCAGTAATAGAATGCGCTCCGGATGGACTCCGGCTGCACGGGGCATGGGAGATAGTCGAATCGTGTCAATGAAACGAATCATCGCCGCGGCGCTTGTCGGATCAACGGCGTTGCTGGCACTCAGCGGCGGAGTGGGATGCGGGGATCTCACTCTCTTCCTGAACCCCTCGTTCGTCAACACTACGACCGGCGGCGTGGTTCCGGTAACGCCGGGGCCGCCGGCTGCGTTCGTGCTGGTCCGTGCACGGAACGAAACCGGGGAGACGGCCGAGTTCATTATCACGATCGAGCGCGAAGTTTTGCGCCGCGATGACGAGGGCAACTTCCAGCTCGATCAAGACGGCAACTTCATCACCGATCCGCAACGAGAGACCATTCGCCTGAATACCGCCGCGACGGGCGGGGGGACTGACATGGGTGTCCTCTTTCCGTGTGATGAGTCACCCGTCACGATTGTCGGGCTGGGTGAGGACCTCCTACCGACCGACACAGCCGTCTTCATCGGAGGACAGGGCGTCGGAGGCGGCGCCGGGGCTGGAGTCAAAGCCGACGACCTGAACCCGCTTACGCTCGCAGCCTCCAACTTCAATTGTGGTGACACGATAATCTTCCGGGCATTTCGTTTTATCAATGTCGCGGGCGGCGTGGACATTCAGTCCCTGCTAATGCCGGGCTCGGAGCAGCCTTCGGAGTTTAGCGGCCCCAGCACATTCGCGAATCTGGCGGCATTCATCGAATCCCAGGTTAGCGAGGACACACCGTAATTCCCGCGAAGGAGATCCAAAATGAATCGAACCCGTTCGAGGACGGCAAGTCTGGGGTTGGCCTGCGCGGCGTCGATCGCCGGCGGATCGCTCTTCGGGGCCTG
>CBDUZY010000121.1:0-7358 GCA_965371825.1 uncultured bacterium | reverse complement strand
TTAGTGGTGGCTTTCGATGAAGCCCTGGCCACTCTGACGGAATCGATGAGCGCCGTCGCGACGCTTCCCGAGCCGTCTGCTCCGAGCGGCAACGGCGTCGCCTACGACAAGTTCCTCGAAATGTACAACGCCCTGCGCGGTGTCTCTAGCGACTTGGACCGGATCGCCTGACAGCTCCGAAGCAGTCTCGATCCATGCCGTCAAAACGGATTGCGTCGCAATCCGTCGCGCCCGTGTGATAGGTCTACGCGCCACCGTACCCCGGCGGCGGGTCCACGTAACGTCGGTAACGGGTTCGGCTGAACGGTTGAGTCGTGCGTCTCTCACCCAGCAGAACGACGCCCACGGTTCCCAGAAGAATCGCCAGGTCCATTAGCGGGCCGCAACGTCGTACGTAGGTGATGTCGAACAGGATGCGTTCGTCCCAGGACACGAGGGAGTTGCCGCAGACCTGGGCCAATCCGGTGATGCCCGGCCTGACGAGCAGTCGCTGGCGGCGGAATTCGTCGTAGCGCGCAACCTGATCCAAAAGCGTAGGGCGAGGTCCGACCAGCGACATGTCTCCGGTGAGCACGTTGAACAGTTGCGGCAGCTCGTCGACCTTGAAGCGCCGGAGGATTCTGCCGACAGCGGTGATCTCCGGGTGATCGAGAGGGACGAGTTCCTTGGGGTCCGGTGTGCGATCGCCGCGCATTGTACGAAACTTGATCAGGCGAAAGGACTTGGCGTCACGCCCGGCCCGCTCTTGAACGAAAAGCAGCGGACCGCGACTGCTCAGCTTGACGAGAGCCGTCGCCACGAGCAATACCGGCGACAGGACGACCAGCAGGACCGTGGCGGCGAACAGATCGAAGAGGCGCTTGCCGCCGCTCGCCCAGACCCGATTGGAACTCGTTACACCGATTTCGTTCACAAGCTGATAATCCCGTGCCGAACGCGACGTCAGGCGGCGTGGGCACTTGCCGACAAACCGCCGCATATTCAACGATCATAAGACCGGGCTTCGTGCTGTCGACAGTCCACCGGATGTCGGGGCAGAGCCCGGGCAGGGTCAGAGGGGCGGAGTCCTGGCAGGGTTAGATGGGCGGAGACCGTGGCTGAAGCTCGCGATTGGACATAATCCACGATCCTGGATAAGGTTCCGCGCATCACGCAGCCTTGTTCGACGGGGTCCGGTATGGTGGGACGGATGGTCCAACGGGTGATGTACGGAGCGCTGGCGATAGCGGTTCTCGTCGCCCTCTTTCTGTTGGACGCGGTAATCGCTCTCGAGTGCGGCCGGTGGGACAACCCAGTCGGCGACCTCCTTCGTTGCGGCAGCGCGATCCCCCTGGCGTTTCTCGCCGTTGTTCTAGCCGGCGCGCTTGAGATGGACCGCTTGCTGCGGGCAACAGGAACCCTTCCGCACACGCGATTCGCACTCGCCATGGTCGCGATAGCGTTCGTCGTCCCGTGGTTATCGGCGGCAGGTTGGCTCGGCGCGGACGTAGCGTCGGTCGAAGGGCTGTATTGGCCGCTCGTCGCGATCGCTGTGACCGTTCTGGGAGCAGGTATCTGTCAGGTCTTTCGGGGGACACCGGACGGTTCCTTTCGTGACATAGGCGGAACACTTGCCGTGGTGCTTTATCTGGGCTTCCTGGGCTCCTTTGCCCTCCAGATTCGCTGTGGGCACGACGCACCAGACCAGGAGGGGGTCTGGCTTCTCTTGATCGCACTTATCGTAACGAAAGCGTCCGACATCGGCGCCTATTTCATCGGATCGACGTTCGGCAGGCGAAAACTGAGTCCGCTCATCAGTCCCGGTAAGTCGGTCGAAGGGATGTTTGGCGGGGCCCTGGCGAGCGCGGCCGTAGCGCTGGCGTTCGTGGCGGTCTTCCCGGCGGCGTCGGCCCTGGGGCTTCCGGAACTCCTGGTGAACCGGATCGGCGAGATGACGTTTTCATTTCGCGGCGGGAACGGCGACGCCGACTGGATGGCCTGGCTTCGGGCGGTCTTTTTCGGACTGTCCATGTCGGCCGCCGGGCAATTCGGAGATCTTGTCGAGTCATGCTTTAAGCGTGCGGCAGGAATCAAGGATTCCGGGAGGATCATGCCGGAGTACGGGGGTATACTAGATTTGGTCGATAGCCCTCTGTTTGCCATTCCGTTGGCGTGGTTTCTGCTATCGGCCGTTTGGAACATTGGGTAGGCGTAGCTTGGAGTCTTGATTACCGCGACGGACCTCGGACGCGGTGAATGCCCGCGGGGCGGTGGTCCGCCGTCGGTGTTGGCCGGATAGCAACGTTTGGACCTCACGATACCGATCGAAGATCTTTCTCGGCGCGGTGCGCTTTACGGGACGGCTGACCGGAATCTCCGGTTAATCCGTGCGGCCTTCGACGTGCGCATCACGGCGCGCGACAACGTTGTGCGGATCAGTGGCGAGACCGAGGCCGTTCGGAAAGCGGCTCACGTCGTCGAGGACATTCAGCGCCTGCTTCGCGCCCGACCCGACGTCAGCGACTCCGTCGTGCAGGAGTCCATAGAGAGGGCGTCCCGTGACGGCGTGGCGACCGGAGGGTCGCCAATCGACGTGTTCCTGAATGAGACGAGGATTACGCCCAGATCGGGAGGACAGAAGCGTTACGTCGAGGCTATTCTGACGAACGACTTGACGTTCTGTCTTGGACCGGCGGGAACGGGCAAGACGTATCTCGCGGTGGCCGTCGCCGTTTCACTGCTCAAGCAGGGCAGAATCAAGCGGATCGTTCTGGCGCGCCCGGCGGTCGAGGCCGGCGAGAAGCTCGGCTATCTACCGGGTGACATGCAAGCCAAGGTGAATCCATACCTTCGTCCGTTATTCGATGCCATGCACGACATGATGTCGTACGAGCAGATCAAACGATTCATGCAGAATGACGTGATCGAGGTGGTTCCCTTGGCGTTCATGCGTGGCAGGACGCTCAACAACGCGGTGATCATCCTCGACGAGGCCCAGAATGCTACGGTGGCGCAGATGCTCATGTTTCTGACGCGGTTGGGCCATCAAGGCAGGATGGTGGTGACGGGCGACGACAGCCAGAGCGATTTGGAGAGTGCGGAGGCGAGCGGTTTCATCGACGCGGTGAACAGGCTCAGCAAGGTGAACGGCGTGGCAACGGTCCGGCTTTCGAGGGCGGACATCGTGAGGCACGCTTTGGTGCAACACATCGTCGAGGCGTATGGTCGCGACGACAGTGTCCGATAAGGGCGTCGCCGCCGCGGGTCTGGTCGGGAAGGTACGGTTCGATTGAGGCGGGCAGCGCCGATAGGCCGATAGTTGGTGTTCCTTTGGCGCTGTTGCGAGGAAAACGGAGCTGGTGAGCATGTTCTGGCGGATGTCAAAGCGCGGGACCAAGCGTCGAGGGCGGCGTGAGTCGCGCGGGCGCAATGGTGTTCCGATGCACGTGCGTTGGGCCGGCCGCTTGTTCTCTTGGCCGGCGCTGGTCAGCGCGGCGTTCATCGTAGGCACTCTGGCGGTTTCCCTGCTGGGCGAGGCGACGGTTGACTACGTGATCGGCCAGCGGGTCGAGCAGCCGATCTATGCGAAGGTGGACTTCCAGGTCCCCAATCCAAAGGAGACCCAGGCAAATCGCGAGGCGGCCCAGCGAGCGGTGCCGAGCTACTATAAGGTCAACACGGTAGCTCTGACATTTGATCGCATCAGGGCGGACCTCATGCGGTTTTACCAAGCCGCCGTGGATGCGGAGACCTTCGAGTCGTTCGAGGCGGCGATGGAGGAGGCGGGATGGCCGGCGGAGCGCAACGGCTACAACCGCCTGCGTCGTCTGGCGGAGATGTCCGACGATGCCGGGCGGGCGATGTTTCAGGAGTGGGTCGGGAAGCTTCCGCTGGAAAGCCAATATGTCGTTAGGGGTCTATCGCAGGAGCCGCGCACTCCGCCGAGCTTGGACTTTATCCGTCTCGAAACACCCGGGGTGGAGGGGGAGCCCGTTGTTACGGAGATCCCGCATGCTGAACTCGTTCAGCAGGGTAACGACAAGGCTCTTCAGGGCATTGCCAGCTACGTCGCCCGGCGTTTGCCGGCTTACGAGCTGACTTCCGGAGTCGAGGCGATAGTGCTGGCTGCGTTTCGCGAGCAGCCGACGATCCTTTTTGACAACGATCGCACGCGCGCCGCCATGCGCCAGGCGGAAGAGGCGACGCCGGAGGCGATGGCTACACACGAGCGGAGCAAACCGTTTATCACACCGGGCATGATCGGGTCTCAGGAATACGAGCTCCTCGAGGCCCACCACGCCGCTTACAACGACTATTTGGCTCTTGATACCCCCAAAGCTGTTGAGTTGCGCCTCGAGCGGTTCCTGCAGCGCGCGGGATTAGTCGCGCTTGTGGCCTTGTTGGGCGTCGGACTGCTAGCGTACACGCGTATCTATCAGCCTCGGATATTCCTGTCCAGGGCGCGTGTTGTGGCATTCACGTGTTTGTTGGTCGGGGCGTTACTCGCCGCGCGTCTGCTGGACATGAAGTGGCCGCTCTATCCCGAACTGGTCTTCGTGCCTTGCCTGATGGCCGCGAGCGTGCTGGCAATCGCTTACTCCCGTCGATTCGCGATGGGAGCGGCGTGCATCGTTGCGCTGCTTGCGGCGACCATGGCGCGGGCCGACCTCACGTTTCTTCTGACCCTCCTGACCGGTGTCGTGCTTGCTGTTTATCAGCTTGATGAGATCCGGTCGCGTACGAAGTTGATCCAGACTGGTGCGATCACGGCGTTCGCGGTGGTGATCGCCTCCGCCGCGGGTGGTGTATTGGAGCGGCAACCTCTGAACCTGGTCATAGAGCACACGCTTCTCGCCGGGTTGTGCGCCTGGTTGGCGTCGTTCGTTGTCTCAGGTCTGTTGCCGTTCATCGAGCGGTTGTTCAGGACGGCGACATCTCTCACGTTGCTCGAGTGGCGCGACCCGACCCGTCCGCTGCTGCAGCTTCTTGCGAGCGAGGCCCCGGGGACGTACACGCACAGCCTGCAGCTAGGTACGCTGGTCGAGGCGGCGTGTAAGAGTATCGGAGCGAATGGTCTGCTCGCCCAGGTCGGTGCCCTTTACCATGATGTCGGCAAGATACACCGACCGCCGTATTTCACGGAGAATCAGGAAGGACGGATCAGCCGACATGAGAATCTCTCCCCGACCATGAGCCTGCTGATCATCCTCGGGCACGTCAAGGACGGGCTGGAGCTTGCCAGGCAGTACAGGCTGCCACCTGTTCTCCATGAGTTCATCGCCGAGCATCATGGGACGACGGTGGTGCGCTATTTCCATCGGGCGGCCAGCGACAAGCAGCCCCTGATCGCGAGCGGCAAGCACGACCGGGAGGTGCCCGAGGCGGACTTCAGGTACGGCGGTCCCAAGCCGCATTCCCGCGAGTCGGCGATTCTCATGCTCAGTGACGGCGTGGAAGGGGCGGTCCGGGCTCTCTCGGAGCCGACCGTCGGGCGGATCGAAGGGGCGGTCCACAGCATCGTGGCCGAGCGTCTCAACGACGGACAATTCGATGAGTGTGATATCACCCTGCGAGAGATTCGCGAGGTCGAGCAGTCTCTGGTCAAGAGCCTCTGCAGTATCTACCATGGTCGCGTTGCGTATCCGAAGGCGCCCAAGGCCGACGAAGGACGGAGGGAACCCGCGAGATTGAGCGTCTAGGCGGGCGGCATCGAGTCGCCGTGGCGGCGGATAGACGAAGTTAAATGGAAGACGAGCCCCCGTACCAAATCACGATCACCTGCGTAGCCGAGAATCGGGCAGTCATCGGGTCTCATATGCGCGCCGCGGTGGAGACGGCCCTCCGACGACACGGCGCGACCACTGCCGGTATCAGCATCGCAGTCGTTGACGATGCCGTGATGAGCCGGCTTAACCGGGCATACCTGCGGCAAGAGGGTACGACCGACGTGTTGGCCTTCGACCTTCGCGATGATCCCGACGAGGATACGCGGATCGAGGGTGAAGTGGTTGTGTCGCTGGATACCGCGGCGCGGGTGGCGGCGGAGCGTGGACACACGGTGGATGCCGAGTTAGCTCTGTACGCCGCACACGGAGTTCTACACTTGCTCGGGTACAAAGACGATCAGGAAGATATGGCCGCCCGCATGCACGAGCTGGAGGACGAGATTCTTTCGTCTATAGGGCTGGGGCCGGTCTATCGGGACGACTCGGCATGAGTCCGCGTCGGCGGGATGAGCGGTTGCACGGGCGGCGAAACTTTGTCGCCATGACGTTCCGGTGTTGTCGGGTCACGCAGACTGACTCGTCGCGCCGTCAAGAGACGCCCTGGTCTGCGGCGAGACGTTCGGGTGGGTGACTGGGTGATTTGGGTTGGGCTGTTGTCGCTCGTCACCATGACGTTGTTCGCGACGCTGAACGTGGCGTTGCGAACGCCTTCGCGCGGGCGGATTGCCGAGCAATTCGAGCGATTGCTCGGGGAGGGGGCCTTCGAGCGGTTCGTGGCCAGGCGCCCGCGGTACATACTCTCTACGGCGATTATGCGTTCGGCGGCGGTTACCTTCCTGTTCTTCGCCGTTCTCTATTCCGCCGATTCGGGCGAGCCGGTGTGGCTCCTGATGCGCAATGTCGTGGCGTGCCTCATTGCGTTCGGCCTGATTGTGGTCTTCGGGGTGGCGATTCCGTACGCGTGGGCGAAGTACGCCGGCGAATGGTTGGTCGTGCGCTGTCTTTCGCTGCTTATCTTCTCGTCGTTGCTGACTCGTCCGGCGATTGTCCTTGTCGAGATATTCGACCCGGTCGTGCGCCGGCTGGCCGGAGTGCCGGTGCGCGACGCCAAGTCTTTCGCCGATGAGCTCGAGCGTGAGATTCTCAACGTCGTCAGCGAAGGTGAGATCCACGGCGCCGTCGACGAGGAAGAGAAGGAGATGATCGAGTCCGTCATCGAGATGGGCGACAAACGGGTCGAGGAGATCATGACGCCCCGGACCGAGATCGTCGCCTTGCCCGCGGAAACGGACCTCGATACGACGCTCGACACGATACGCGAGAAGGGTTACTCGCGTATACCCGTATATGACGAGAGCGTCGATACCATCCTCGGAGTCGTGTACGCCAAGGACTTGCTTCGGCGGAAAGCCGATGGGCCGTTCGACTTGCGGACGGTCATGCGCAAGCCGTTCTTCATTCCCGAGTCGAAGCTCGTGCCTGATTTGCTGCGTGAATTGCAGAAACAGAAGGTCCAAATCGCCATCGTGCTCGACGAGTACGGCGGTACGGCCGGTTTGATCACCGTCGAGGATATCTTGGAGGAGCTCGTCGGAGAGCTGGAGGACGAGTACGACACCAGTTCACCGGTGGCAATAAAGAGGATCGACGACA
>CBDUZY010000120.1:0-7369 GCA_965371825.1 uncultured bacterium | reverse complement strand
CATCCCGCCGAAGATCGGCCCCATGCGCGGCCCCCGAAACGTCGCACAAACGCTCATGCCCGCAACCCACAATCCTGGGAACACCTGAGCAACATTCTCAACGACGAAGGCCTCGCCCGAGGCGGCATCCATGGGGCCTTCACCAAACGCCTCGCCGCCTACGGAATCCGCCAATAGACCCCGCCGGCGAAGAGCTTCCACCACTACGGCTTCATGGCCCGTACCGTCTATGACAGCCCCTGCAGACAACGTGATGGGGTCCACCGGAAGGGACTCACCGATCATGCTACGATTCACCACGATCCCGGTGACCCGTCCCCGCTGAATGCACACATCCTCTGCCGACATGAGGTTAAGCAACACGACCCCGGCCTGGACGGCCCTCAGGCAAAGCCCGGCGGCCAACTCAATCGCGTCGGCAACGTGCAACTCCCCGTGCCAGGGCTCGTGTCGGATTCCGATTTCATCGAGTAAAGGCAGAGCACCGTCCTGGACGACGACCTGGTTCATGGCCATGCCGCCACCCCATATACCTCCCCCAGCAGCCAGCCGCTTTTCCAGCACCGTTACCTTCAGGCCATTCCGGGCGAGATAAAACGCCGCCGTCAACCCTGACGGACCGGCCCCGACGATGAGTACGTCACCGGTGATCCTGTTCAGCAGCTTATCATGATAAGTACTTATGATTGCCCTGGAGATATCCGTGTCATTCAGTTCGGACATCGACTCGTCACTCCCGTGTGTTTCCCTCGGCGAACGGCTGCTCGACAAACAAGGCCTCTGTGGTCGCTCGGACCGTTCCCGCTTGCGATATCTCCACCTTGAGCTCAAACGCTGGAGGCGAGTTCATCACCAACGTCGCGCGCACGATCGCGGCAACGCCCATTTCGACCGGACGTGGGAATCGCAGCTTGAGTTTGCCGGTCACGGCCTTGATTCCGTGAACAAACAGGCAGTGGATCATCGCCGCGTCAACCAGCATAGCGACAACGCCTCCGTGCAGCCGATCCGGGTAGCCCTGATACTTGCCATCACAAGCGAAAGAACCGACAACAGCTCCGTCCGATTCCTCGGTGAATCGCAGGCCCAGTCCATCACCGTTCCGCACACTACAAGCGAAGCACGCGGGATGACATCGGTCTGGCAGATCAGTAGCGGTCTCGCCGGTGACACGATCAATGGTCACAGGTATTCTCTCCCGCCTGCAGCGTTCCGCTCAGGTATGCGGACACCAACTCTTCCGGGGTCTCAGCCGGCGCGCCGACCACGACCGTGATGCCCTTATCCGCGAAGAGCTGCTGGGCCTGTTGCCCCATGCCGCCAGCGATGATCACGTCAGCACCGCGCTCATGCAACCAGCGAGGAAGCAGGCCCGGTTCGTGTGGCGGCGCCTCGTGCATGGATTTGTCGATAACCCCTTTGCCTTCTTGATCGGTTTCGAGAATCGCGAACTCCTCGCAATGGCCAAAGTGCGGGGTCAGGCGTCCGTCTGCGACGGGAATGGCGATCTTCATATGATGGTTCTCCTTGAGTTTGCCCTTGGTCTCGATGGCTAGCGCGTTTTGTCCTGACTGGGCTAAGATCGACTGAACAATACCTGCAAACGCTTGGCCGGCTGAGGTCTGTTCCTGCGTGTCGACGAAGGGCCGACCGCCGTCTCCGGAAATGACGATTTGCGGGTCGATGGGGATGTTTCCCAGAAACGGCACCTTCGTTTCCTGAGCCAGGATCTTCCCTCCGCCGGTCTTGAAGAGGTCGATCCTCTCCCCGCACTTGGGACAGACATAGCCGCTCATGTTCTCCACGATGCCGACAACCGGCAAGGACACGGTATTGCAAAACGATATGCAACGACGCACGTCCGCAATGGCTACCTCCTGCGGTGTTGTTACAATCACAGCGCCCGCCAGTGCTCCGACAAGCTGGGCCGCTGACATCGGCTCGTCGCCCGTGCCGGGCGGCGAGTCCACCACAAGATAGTCCAATTCCCCCCAAGCTACGTCCATGAGGAACTGGCGGATCACACCGTGCTTTCGCGGGCCTCGCCAGATGACCGGCGTCTTCTCGTCTCCCACCAGGAACCCTATGGACATGACCGCCAAGTTGTCGTTCATCCTGACCGGGAGTATCCCGTCCTCGGCTCCGGTGATCTGATGACCCTCCAACCCCAATAGCTTGGGGATGCTTGGGCCGTGGACGTCGATGTCGAGCAGGCCGACCTTCTTGCCCGCCCGTGCCAACGACACCGCTAGGTTGGCGGCGACCGTGCTCTTGCCGACTCCACCCTTGCCGGACAACACGAGCAGCTTGTGCCCGATTTTCTCCATCCGGCCTTGGAGCGCCAGTTCCTCCGCTTGTCGCTCGGATTCGTCCACTGTCTGTGGTCTTGCGGCAGGTGGCTGCGTCATGGATACCTCCTTGATGTTACACCGGACTGTGTTCAGCCAATCACGGTTGTTGCTTCACTCCAGAGTTGTCTGATGTCCGCCGCGGCGCCGTTCTGCGAATACTCCACGACGGACCTCTTCTCGATCTGGGCTTTGGTTATCGCGTGATCGTAACGAACCCTTCCAGCTAACGGTCTTGATTACGGGCGGCCTCACGGCCTCTCCGATGTTCAACGTTCCCTGAACACATTGGATCGCCCCGGCCCGCCCGCTATCGAGCAACCCCATTTCGCGGGGAACCTCGGTGATGGCATCCTCCGGACAAACCAGGCAGCAGCAGCCGCAGGCGTGGCAGAGTTCTGGAACGACCAAGACCTTTTCCCCGAGACAGACGATTGCGCTGTACTGGCAGATCTCGCCGCACTTGCCGCAAAGGTTGCACTTCTCTTCGTCTACCCGGGGGATCAATATACGGACCGGCTCGCGGTGCGTGATGTCCGGTTTCAGAAAGATGTGGCCGTTGGGTTCTTCCACATCGCAGTCGAGGTACGCCACGCTTCGACCGTTGTGTAAGGCGACGTATGCTAGATTCGTGGCCACCGTTGTCTTGCCGGTACCACCCTTGCCGCTTCCCACTGCGATCTTCATGATGTCTGTGTCCCAGCTGCTTTCGTGTGAGCCGTCTCGCAAGATACTGACCCTGTCCGCCCTTTCGAGAAGAGCAAGGGAAACACAATGTCACTCGTACAACAAGGGATCCAAACCGCAAGAAAGAGGAACACGGTGATAAGCCCCATGGTCAGCACACTCGCGCGCTCTCCCATCGCCATAGTCATGTGGAACAACGAGGCCCAAGTGCTCAACAGTACGTGCCCCGCGTGGGGAACCTTCGTTTTGGGTTGGAAGCAGGCGATGGCGATTCCGGCGAAAGCCAAGGGGTTAACCAGCCACCATTTCTCAATAAAACCAAAGTGGATGCCTTTGTTGGGCAACCCAAGCAAGGACTCTCCGACATAGGGAATGATCGAGTCGCTCAGAGTGGCAATGCCGACAGACCCCAGATATCCGACCAGGACAGTCCCCCCGAGCCCTCCCTTGCCGTGAAGCCGATATATCGCGGCCGTGACCAGCGCGCTGAGGAAAACATGCAGCGGATGCAAGGTCCAGAACATCGCGCTTGACGTGGTGGGCGACACCTCAGCATAGACGATCACGCCCATGATAGCGATGCCGGTCAAAGCCCCGAACGCGGTGAACGGTGCGTGGACCTTCAGTTCATTGGGGATGTCTTTCAGCATGTCGCTGATTGATCCTCGTGATCCCGGACAAACACACACAGGTGTTTGTTTACCTCACGGATCACGGCGTGTATGCATTCACTGCTGCCGTTGCACGTCATCCCCTCCATGCAGTCCAAGTTGACGTCAGCGAGGGCACGGCCCAAGAAATACTCTTGAAGCGCCGTCTCGATGCCTCGGCATCTCGAAGCGTTGAGGATCTCGAAGCCCTTAAATCGAAGAACGCCGTCATCGTCGTTCAGCCGGCACCGCAGTCTGTCATGACAATCGTCTGGAAACATATGTACATCTCCGCCCCCGCCCGTATTGGGTCAACTCTACCGGCCCTGGTCCCAGCGTCTGCAGGGGTCTAATGTCTTCAGCTCTCTGGATTCCCTTGCCTTCCGTATGCTCGCCTATCATTTGTGGTGGTTCTTGGAGGCGTCCGGCCGGGAGGTCTTGGGCAGTCGCCCTATGCACCCATAGCACGCCCGCGACCTTTGCCCATACCACCGCCGCCTCGTCCGCGACCTTGTCCTCCGCCTCGCCCCATGCCTCTGCCGCCACCGCTGCCGGGGCCTTGGCCCATACCCGGACCACCGCCGAGTCCGGGCTGAGTCGTGGAGGAGGATAGTTCGCCAGTCATGCCGGCGTGGCTGGCGACACTTGGCGCACTGGCAGTATTTGGCTGTCCGGCCTTGAACTGTTCGACAGCGTCTCGAACGGCGCCCGAACAACTGGGGATCACTCCGATGCCGGCCGCCGAGAGCGTCTCGTGTGCGTTCGGGCCGCAGTTTCCGGTGAGAACAAACTTGACGTCCTTGGCCGCGATGAGTTGGGCCGACTGAATGCCAGCGCCTCCGCCGAGTGCGGCGTCGGAGTTCTCGACGGCTTCGAATTCCATGGTGTCCGTATCAACGATCAAGAAGCACGCGCAGCGCCCGAACCGCGGATCGAGGTCGGCATCCAGCGTTGGGCCACTAGCCGTGAGTGCGATTCTCATTACAGGCTTTCCTTTCTCAAAGAACTTAGCATACGGCGGTCACGCTCATTCTCGTTGTTCCGCCGTTTCGAGGCGAACGGCTGGCTCTCCCGGACCACCCTTGCTCTCTCTGCGATTTTGACAGATGACCATCTGCCCCACTTCGGCGCCGACGTCCCGAGCAATCACGGTACACTTCGCCTTGAAAAGGAAGACGATGTTCTTATCTTCCCCACTCAACGTTTCATAATTTCCCTGGCCTTTGGCAATCACGAGATCGCACTGCTCAAACCGAGCTCGGAAGGCCGATGAGCAGGACTCTAGGATCGTACCGGGTGCGTCGCTGCCGTTGTCCATTACCGAAACTACCGAGTCCAGCCCGGCTGCTTCGGCGTCCTCTCGCGTCGCGTCGTTGATCACCGGGCTGCCTCTCACCACGAGCGTCACGCGGTCCTTCGGCATTTGTTCGATCAGTAGCCGGTCGAAGACAATCTCGCCCGCGTTGTCCGCGAGGTAGAGAATATCACGCGCCCCATCAACGGCCTGATGAAGATCGACGACCTCGGCTTCGTTCAAAGCAACCTTCATGGCTTCGTCGACCGCCTGGAGAACCTCATCGTTGTCGATATGGTTTCGACAGCCGAAGTCGATCACGTTCCCGGCAATGGCCAGACCCACTGCCGCTGCAAACGGGTCGACTGATCCGCGGACGTGATCCTGCAATGCTGGGTACAATGTCAGAGCCAGTGCATTGGAACGTCTTTTCACTTCGCGGTATGGATCGGGATTGCCGATCACGTCGCGCAGGAGCCTGTGAATCCGCTGGCCCATCCACGGGGGCGAACGATCAAATGGCATCTCAGCAGCCAGCCGCAGCGTTTCCCGCAGCACCTGGTCATGAACAACAGGATCGTCCGTCGCCATGCGGGAAGCGTCCAACGCCTGTCGCACGAAGCACGGCACGCACTCGAGGTATGTTCGCATTCGTTGCAGCCAATCCTTTCCATGAGGTGAGACTCACCTCGGTTACCGGCTTCACGTCGGGCCGTTGCAGGCGGTTTTCAGGGAGCGAGCGAAGTACTTCTTGTCTGCTTCGTAGTGGCATTTCTTGTACTTCCGCCCGCTACCACACCAGCATGGATCATTGCGGCCAAGATCCGCAGCCGCATCCGGCGGTTTGCGATGAAGTAGTCTGTCCAGGAGTCCCATATCTTGCACCCCTAGTTGTTACTCCGGGTCGGCGATGAGTCAGGAACGTCGTGCGACTCCCGATGTCTTGACGGCTTCGTAGTTGCCACCAAAGGCTTCAGTTCACGTTGATCGCATCGTTCGGGCATGCTTCAACACAGGCGCCGCAACCGCAGCATGCCTCCGCGCTCACCTTGACCGCAGTATCACCGAAGCTGATCGCTTCTGTCGGACAAACGGCCTGACAGGCACCGCAAAGCTCGCACGCTCCTTCATCGACGTGCGCCACGGGCGTGGCAATCCTGTCTCGTGTCGACACCAGAACTCCTGGTGCTCCTGCCACCTGAACGTTCACACCTGCTGGGCAGTGTCGTTGAATACGCCAGCCTTGCTCGCGCCCCTGGCCACGCCCGTATCCCATTCCACGGCCACGGCCACGGCCGCGCCCACGTCCACCGCCTCCTGCCGGTCCTGTTCCGTCACCTCGCGGCATGATCAACTCTCTTTTTCCTGGGCCGCCTCGAGTCCTGCGATTCGTTTCCTGATCTCGTTGAGCGAGCCTTCAATTCGCTCCGCCTGGGCTTTCAGCGCTCGCACCTCATACTCAGCCGAAGGCGCTGCGTCATACGGCCCGATGCTGACCTTCGGCGGCGTGTCGGGAATGCCAATCGGGGAATGTGGGTGGCGCCATCCGCGCCCTCGACCCCGTCCGCGTCCTCGGCCCATTCCCCAGCCTCGCCCCGGCGTCTGGTTCGCGTAGCCGGGCTCTGCAAACCCGGCACAATAACCCGCCTCCCTTCCAGTCATTTGCCCAAGGCCCATCGGGCCAGTTCCATCTCCACCTGGCATTTCGAGCATCTCCTTCCTTATCTCGCCGCTGGCGAGAAGATCTCGGCTATCCGTTGTCTACACCCAATGACCCTCTACGTTTGCCTTGTCAGCGTATTGAAGCCGACCGTCTTTGGACTGTTCCACTGCATCGTGTAGCGACTCTCATCGACAAACTACGAGCAATGCGTGTGCCGGTCCGCGAATCGGCATCTTGGTCCGCCGTAACCAGTTGCTAAATAAGGAGTTCCAGCAATTGGCCATCTGCGTCCGTGGCGGGTGGCACGCGCAATATACAATGGCGAAACACCCGCAGGGCTTGCAAAATGAGACAGGTCTGCTTCCTCTTGTGTGGGAGCCGGCAGCTCGATTCCAAGCGAGTTGAACTTGCGGAGTAGCGTACTCGGATTGATGCCAAGCTCTTTGGCCGCGGCCGTGCGGTTAGCCGAGTCGGGGTCTGTTGCACCCTCGCAACGCCCGCGGCCACTCAGGCCGGCGTAGCGTTTGATGCATCTTGTTCGCCCCGAAGCTCGCGTTCCGCTTGCAGCCAGTCGGACACGGCATCACCCGGTCCCCCAGCGCGGGACAAATAGACCTCGTGGGCGCGAATTCGGATTCCCGTCTCCGCAGGTTCGGTGTTGCTTGCCACAATGAGAGGCGATGCTGCCTCACCCGTGGAAGCGGGCTTCGTTTTCTTGTGACCTGCC
>CBDUZY010000119.1:0-7394 GCA_965371825.1 uncultured bacterium | reverse complement strand
CCACGCCGCCGGCCACGGACAACAATTCCCGCCGATTGCATATATCTGCTTTGTCGAAATCCAGGTGTAGAGTAGGCGCGCCCATCAAGCATTATCCTGGCCGTCGTCATTTCGGGATACTGCCAGGCGGGAGGAAGCAGCTCCACGATGCACTCCAGCATCTCGCCCAACGAACTGCTCGGCCTTTCGACGAGCTGCGCGATGCCGTACAAACACGTCAACTCTTTGACACGTTCCCGTAACGCTGCCTCGGCACGCCGGTCCGCGATGGCCAGCCCGAGCGTTTGCGCAATCCCCTCGTAGAACTCGACCTCCTCGATTGCCAACGAGTTCGGGCGTTCGCCTTTGATGTGCAGAAGCCCAACGGTCTCGTCGTCCACGACGAACCGGATAACGGCAAGCGACCGGTAGTGTCCGCCCACGCACCAGGGTTCGGAGTCCGCCGGCTGACCGCCGGCCTTGGCCGCCGGCATTGGCTCCCAGGAATCGCCGGTCCAGAAGCTCCCGTTATCGGTGAAAAACGGCGCTTCAGCATCGAAGCGCCGGAGGGCGACGTCTTTGCACAATCGTTCGAGGTCCGTGCTTTCTTCGGAGGCCGGGATCACGCGGCCGGAGTCGGTCCGCAGCCAGCGAGCGAGGTCGAACCGGACACTCTTCTCCGGCCGGCGCGCTGCCTCCCAGCAGTAGTGCAGGTCGCCGTCGTTAAGTCGCACTTCCATTGCGTCGCAACCCGAGAAATCCAGGAGCAACTCCGACACCTCGTGCAAAAAGTCCGCCCGCGGTGGCCCGCGATTGGCGCAATGCAGGATCGCCTGCGACAACCTCACGCTATCCTCCGCACGGATTGGGCGGTGCCTGCCGGGCGGCGTTGTTCTTGGGCGATTCGAGTTCATGGTACAGCCAGCTGTCTGCACTTTGTGATCCACATGATAAGCTGAAGGGCGTGGTTCTTCCATTATCGTAGGCGCCGTCCGCCCGAGCGGGCAACCGGACAAGCATCGCCGCTGTCGAGATGCGCTGCCTGGCAGCCCCTGGAGTCCCAGGCCGAACTTGGCACCGGACGTGGCCGAGTGGCGTGCCGCCGGATCCACCGACGACCCGCGACTCACATCAAGTGAAGGGCCGCCTCGCCTGGATTCCAGGCCGCACTGGACGCGAACGACATGATGGATAAGCGCCGAAGATCGTCAAGTCAGGAACGAAGGCGTAAAGCGATCGAACGGCTGGCGGAAGTTCGCAAGAAAAAACGCCAAAGAGAGTTGATATATCGATATATTACGATATATTGGACAGTAATGGCGGCAAGAAAACGAAAGCTGATCGAGCTGGCGGTCCTCGGCGAGGCGGCGGAGTGCCTAAAGACGCTCGCCCATCCGCATCGGCTGAGGATGATCAGCATGCTTCTGGATGACGAATACACCGTGGGCGATCTTGCAGAGGCCTGCGACATTCGCAGCAACATGGCGTCTGAGCACCTGCGGATGATGAAGGATCGTGGGCTCCTCAGTAGTCGCCGGGAGGGTCGGCGGACGTACTACCGCGTCGAAGACCGTAGGTTGGCGAGCATCATGGACTGTATTTCGGGCCGGTACGGGCAGAACAACCGGTCCGGGTAGCGTGGAGGATAAAAAGGTCATGAGCGAGAAGACCCCTATTAAGATCAAGGCTGTGCTGGGAAAGATCGCTGTCGGGGTCGGGTTCCTCACGGTAATTGTCGTACTCCTTCTGTGGCTCGGCGGCGCGTTTCAGCGCAAGGTCGATGACTCTGCACTTGGCATAGCGGCGGCTCCGTCGCCCCGTCGTCCGGTCGGCGACTCACGACTCGCCGACGTTGTCAGGATTCGCGTTCCACGTATCGAGTCATCGGTGGGTACGATTCGCGCCGTGCATGAAACGACGGTGTCCTCGAAGCTGCTTGCAAAGGTCATCGAGGTCGGAGTCACCGCCGGCCAGCGAGTCGCAGCCGGCGAAGTACTGGTGAGGCTCGACGATGCGGACCTCGTTGCCCGGTTTGAGCAAGCGCAGGCGGCGGTGACCGCCAGGCGAGCGGCACGGGATCAAGCCGTGATCGAGCATAACCGCGTGAAGCGACTCGTGGAGCAGGAGGCCGCAGCGAAGATCGAGTGGGATCGCGCCCAAACGGCCTTGAGATCCGCCGAGGCGGAGCTCATTAGGGCCGAGCAGGCTGCTTCGGAAGCACAAACGGTCCTCGCGTACGCCACCATACGTTCTCCCATCACCGGGGTCGTTGTGGACAAACGAATCGAAGCCGGTGACATGGTCACGCCCGGGCAGGCGTTGCTCACGCTTTACGATCCAACGCGCATGCAGCTTGTCGCCAGCGTACGCGAATCGCTGACCCGCCGGCTTGCCGTGGGTCAGAGCGTCAGCGTGCAAATCGACGCGCTGCAAAGGAAGTGCATGGGGCTTGTCAGTGAGATTGTTCCCGAGGCGGAATCGGCCAGTCGAACGTTTTCCGTAAAGGTGACGGGTCCGTGTCCACCGGGAATCTACTCCGGCATGTTCGGTCGGCTCCTGATTCCGCTCGATGATGAAGAGGTCCTTGTGGTGCCCGGCACGGCCGTGCGGCGAGTCGGTCAGCTCACCATTGTCGATGTTGCCGATAACGACGAACTCCACCGCCGCGCGGTGCAGCTCGGTCGGACATTCGGTGATCAAGTCGAGGTGCTATCCGGGCTTCAAGTCGGTGAACGCCTGGCTCTCGGCACGTCCAACTCCGAGGATGGACCATAGCCATGCACACGCAAGCGAATGGGCCGCAGGACGGCGCAAGACACGGCGTCACCGACGCCGTGGTGCGTGCGTTCCTCGGGTCGAATCTCTCACCTATTCTCATTCTGCTGGCGGCTGCCGTGGGTGTGACGGCACTGCTGGTTACGCCGCGCGAGGAGGACCCGCAGATCGTGGTTCCCCTGGCGGATGTGTATGTGAAGGCACCCGGTTATTCCGCGGCGGAAGTCGAGCAACTCGTCGCCACACCTCTCGAACAATTGCTGTTTGAGATTGACGGCGTCGAATACGTCTATTCGATGTCACGCGATGAACAAGCGATCATCACGGTTCGATTCTTCGTAGGTGAAGATCGCGAGCGAAGCCTCGTGAAGCTCTACAAACGAATCGATGAGCACATCGACATCGTGCCTCCGGGAGTGACGGACTGGGTAGTCAAGCCCGTGGAAATCGATGATGTACCGATCGTGACGCTCACGCTTACGAGCGCGACCTCGGATGCGTATGTGCTGCGTCGCGTGGCTGAGGAAATGTCCCAGCGTCTTTCGGAGGTCGAGGATCTTTCCCGAGCATACATAGTCGGAGGGTTGCGCCGAAGCGTAAACGTCTATCTTGATCCCGATCGCATGCAGGCCTACGGCGTCTCGCCGATGGCGATTCAACATGCGATCCGCGTGACGAACACTTCCGGTGTGGTCGGACACTTTGCGCGCGATGACGAGACCTTTCGAGTGGAAGCCGGGCAGGCGGTAATGATCCCGGGAGAGCTTCGTGATCTGGTTGTGGCTGTCCATGAAGATCGACCGGTTTTTCTGAAGGACGTGTGCCGCATCGTAGACGGTCCCGAGGAGGCGACGCACTACGTGCGACATGCATGGGGCCCCGCTCGCGGCTTTGAGACGCACCATGGCTTTCCGGGTACCTTGGTGGGACCCGCGGCTACAGGAGCAACTCTCGGCGATCCTCAGCAGGCCGTGACCATCGCCCTGGCGAAAAAGAAGGGAACCAATGCCGTCTCGGTGGCACGAGACGTTCTCGCGGCGGCGGAGAGACTGAAACGTGACATCGTTCCGGATGACATCGAGATCGTCGTCACGCGGAACTCCGGGCTGACGGCGGATGAGAAAGTCAACGAGCTTGTCGAGGCACTCGCCGTCGCCGTCTTTATCGTGATCGCGCTGCTTACGCTCGGGATGGGTTGGCGTGAGTCGTTGATCGTGGCCGTTGCGGTGCCGGTGGTGTTCGGTCTCACCTTGACGGTCAATATGCTCTTTGGCTTTACGATCAACCGCGTCACACTCTTCGCCCTGATCCTATCGCTGGGGCTCTTGGTCGATGACCCGATCGTCGACGTCGAGAACATCTCCCGGCACTTCAGATTGAGGGGCAAAGCCACGAAGGACATCGTGATCAGCGCGGTTGCGGAGATCCGACCCCCGCTGATCACGGCGACCTTGGCGGTCATGGTCTCGTTCCTTCCGCTCTCGTTTATCACCGGGATGATGGGTCCTTACATGCGACCCATGGCGCTGAATGTGCCGGTGGCGATGGCCATGTCGATGTTGGTCGCGTTCACGATTACGCCGTGGATGTCGTACCATGTCTTGAAACGTCGATATGGATTGCAGCACCCGACCGAGCAAGTCGATGGCGATGACGACGTTGGCAAGATCCGCAGCTCAGCACTGTATCGGTTGTTCTATCCGTTGATGTCGCCGCTGCTTCGCTCCCGCAAGCTGGCGTGGGGGTTTCTGCTGATCATGGGCGCGATGACGTTGGCTGCCGCGGGTTTGGCGGTAACTCGCCATGTTCCCCTGAAAATGCTGCCGTTCGACAACAAGAACGAGCTGCTGTTCGTGCTCGACTTCGACGAGGGTGCGACGCTGGAGCGGTCGGATGCAGCCGTGCGGGAGATGGAGCGATATCTACAAGAGGTTCCCGAAGTGATGGATATCACTTCGTACGTGGGACTCGGTTCTCCGATGGACTTCAACGGTATGGTCCGTCACTACTACCTGCGGGGAGGACCGAATGTCGCCGAGGTACGGATCAACCTGGTGGGCAAGAAGAGCAGGCGTCAGCAGAGCCACGCGATTGGTCTTCGGATTCGAGATGATCTGACGCGCATAGCCGACAGACTCGGGGCAAGCCTCAAGATCGTCGAGACGCCACCGGGACCGCCGGTACTCGCCGGGATCGTAACCGAAATCTACGGACAGCCGGATCAATCATACGAGGATCTCATCGATGCGGCGCGTACGGTTCGCGCTCGTCTAGAGGTTGAGCCTGGTGTTGTCGATGTCGATGACTCGGTCGAGTCCGATTCGCGAAAGCTGGTGTTTGTCACTGACAAAGAGAAGGCTGCAATCCAAGGCGTGAGCGTGTCCGATGTCGTGGAGACGCTGCGGTTAGCTATCGCTGGCGTCTCCGCGGGACTTGTCCACAATCCGGAAGAACGGCACCCGCTGCACATTGAGTTGCGCCTTCCGCGCTCGATTCGCTCGAGCGCCGCTGATCTTTCAGCGCTGCACGTTGCCGGGAACAGCGATGAGCTTGTCTCACTGGCGGAAATCGGCCGGTGGGAATCGTCGAGAATCGCCAAGACGATCTATCACAAGAATCTTCGCCGGGTGATCTACGTTTTTGCGGAGACGGCCGGGCGACCGCCGGCGGACGCGGTTGTGGACATCAAAGCCGATCGCCATGTCGACGGCGACCCGGTCGGATTGGATATCCTGCGCGTCGGCAAGGGCTGGATAGGCAGGTCCGAACCCAGGCCGGTCGAGGCGCGTACCTTCCTCACGAGCGGTAGCGGCGTTGCATGGTATCTCCCTCCCAACTTCCACGTTGCGTTTGCCGGTGAAGGTGAATGGAAGATTACGCTGGACGTGTTCCGCGACCTTGGGCTGGCGTTCGGCGCCGCCCTGGTTGGCATCTTCATCCTGCTCGTCGGCCAGACCAAATCCTTCGTGATTCCCGTGGTTGTCATGCTGGCCATCCCGCTGAGCCTCCTCGGCATCATGCCGGGCTTCTGGTTGCTAAACGCCCTCGCCGGTGGACATGTAGGTGGTTACGCCGATCCGATCTTCTTCACGGCAACCGGGATGATCGGCATGATCGCACTTGCGGGAATCGTTACGCGCGATGCGATCATCCTCGTGGATTTCATCCATTTGTCGTTGTCTCGCGGTCGCTCGCTCTTCGACGCGATCATGGAAAGTCGTGTGGTGCGCCTTCGCCCGATCCTCCTGACAGCGGGCACCGCGATGCTCTCCGCGGCACCGATCGCTCTTGATCCGATTTTCTCCGGCTTGGCGTGGTCTTTGATCTTCGGATTGTTTGCCTCGACGGTATTCACGATGTTCGTGATCCCGATTGCGTATTCGCTAGTGTATTCCGGCGTGCCCGGCCACGGTCTTCCGAGCGTGGAGGCATAGAGCAAACCTGCTGGCCGTGACAGTGGAGCATGGGGTGGTTTCCTTGACCTCAAAGCCGGAAGACGGGAGGCCGTTTCGCGGGCGCACAGGTCACATCAGCCCCAAATCCGAAATGACCCCTTGTGATCTGCGCACCACAGCCGACGCACTTGGCCACATTGACGATTCCGGCGTTCGCGGTGCGGGCGATTCACGGCTTCGACATGCATCAATTGCCAGAGAAAGAGAAGACCCGCGAGGATCAGATGTCCTCGCGGGCCCTGTGTTCTCATGTGCCGATTAGCGCCCCGCGGTCAGAGCGTCGTAATCCTGTCACTTACCGCCTGGATCGGCGAGTTCGGGAGCCACGTCGCGCCCGTGGTCGAGGCACTGGTGCATTTGCAGATTACCGTTTCGAACGTACCCGAACGAGTCGTAAATGACGTTCGCCCCAGTGGGGTCCCAGATCGTAATGTGATAGAAATCGGGACATTCTTTGCAGTCATCCAACGGAACGCTCAGACCTTCGTGGCCACCCAGCGGACACTTATTCTTGTTCAGATGCTGCTTGCCGCTCCTTCCGGGCTCGCCAAGATCCTCGATGTGAACGGAGAACGGACACAAAGTCTCGTGCGGAATAATCCCATCCGTCGTGCCGTTCGTCGCCTCAACCGTGATGTTCCTGAACGATCCGACACCGGCGAAGTCGATCTGTTTGTTCGGGCCGTTGGCACGGGCCGGGTGGCAGGCCGGCTCATCACTGCACCGAACCACTTCAACCATCGTACCGGGGTTGGGAGCACTCGAGGTCCCCGCGTGGAACACCCACGACCCGCTCGGCCCTGAGTGATTCACGTGTGTCCACTCGCCGAACTCCGCCCCCGGAGCTCCTGCCTGGCCACCATACGTGTACACGTCGATCCCGTCGTCCTTCTTTAACTGTCCGGACGCACCCGTGCAGTCCTCGTCCATTGCTCCGGTGTCGCAGTCCATGCCACCACCGGTAATGCGGCAGCAGTGCTCACCGCACCCGGGCGGTTCGGGGACTATCAATTCACAAACTCCCGTTGAAGGGTTGCACGCTTCGCAGATAGGATTCGCACACACAACAGGCTCGTACGTGCAGCCGCTTACGGGATCGCACCCCGTGAGATCGAAGCACGCCCGCGGCTCGCACGGGAGGTCATTGTGGATGCAGCAACCGCCCACGGTATCGTCGCAGGTATC
>CBDUZY010000118.1:0-7452 GCA_965371825.1 uncultured bacterium | reverse complement strand
GGCTACCAGGGCATCAAAATGCCGGGCTTCAGTGTCGCAAGTCATATCGGTCATGCTGGACCTCTCAGGATCATCGGGCGTTCACGGGGCTCACTGAACGCCGCCCGGAGTTGCAAGACCCCTGTTTAGCAGTGGAAGCTGAGTTTCGCGGCGGGAGCATTCGGGTGCACGGTTGCAGGTCGCCGGGGGCGTCCCGGCGGGTGCGTCCCAGACTGGGTGGTTACGGCAGAAGAAACAGTGCCGGCTTTCCGGACACGAGCAACGGGTCGAAGGCCTCGGCCCCCGACCCGTTGTCGTACCCCGTCCACGAGCGATTCCCCCGTGCCGCTCGCTTGCCTAATCCGGCGCGGTTTGCGCAAACGCCTGCTAGAGCAGTGACAGGATCATTGCAGCCTGCTGGCCGGCCACACCGAGTAGTTGGATGCTCGACTGAATCAGCACCGTCTCTTGGTTGAGCCTTGCCGTGGCCAGCGCGAAGTCTGTATCCCCGATGGCGCTGGTCGCCTCGGTTAGACCGGTCTGGGCAGCCTGGAGCGCGGAGATGGCGCTGCCGACCTGGAACTTCTGGAATCCGCCGAGGCGCCCTCGAATGCTCGCGACCTCGCCGATGGCCTCCCTGACGGCGGTCAGGGCCCCGCCGGCGTCGGTCTTGAGGGCCTGTGCACCACCCGCTTTGAGTTCGCTCAAGCGCGCCGAACCGTTACCACCGCCGAGGTTGTAGGGAGCGAGGGAGTCTATTCCGATGGTCGCTCGGGTGCTGGTCGTGGTGCCGAGTTGGAAAGTGGCCCCGCCGGATGCCTTAACGGTAAAGATCGTAGAGTTCGTCGCACCGGTGTTGCCGCTTCCGAAATCCTCATCGAGAGTGAAGCCCAGGCTCAGACCGTTGGCGCTGTAGACGACGTTGAGACCATCCGCCCCGGTCGCCTGCCCGTTGATCGTGATGTTGGCGTCGGCACCGGCCTGCTTGGAGATACTCTGGATGTCGTTGGTCGTATCGCCGTCACTAGTAGCGGAGCCATAGCTGCTGTTAATGATCCCTCCGGAAAGCACCTCGACACTGACGAATGCGCTCGTGCCGTACGCCGTCGAATTGAGGGCGACGTCGGCCGCGTTTTGGATCGCGGAGACACCGGTCTGGTCCTTGGCGGCGTTGATCGTCGAGACGATCTGAGCCTGGGTGAGTCCGCTGGTGAACGTAAGGGTAGCGGTTCCCAGGCTTCCAGCGATCGCTACTTGCGTCGTTCCAGAAGTCCGGGCGGTGCCGGCAGCGAGGGCGAAGGTCGCGGTGGCCAACTGCGCCGACGCGACACGGTTGACCGTCAGGGTGGTGTCCGAGGTGCTTTGGCTCCTCGAGTAGATGCGCATGTTGTTCAGATACGCGTTGTTGGCGACGTTGGAAGTTTGGATCGAGAAACTGCCGTCCAGCAGCTTCTTTCCGTTGAAGTTCGTGGTGTTGACGATCCGATCAATCGCCGCGAGGGCGTCGTCAATCTGTGACTGGTTGGCGGCGACCTCGGACGCGGTCAGGTTGGCCTCACTAGTCGAGGCCACCACGAGCGTCTCGATCTCGCTGAGAAGCGAGCTGATCTCTTCCACGGCGGCGTCGGCCACTGTGAGAATCGAATTGGTTCGCTGGTTATTGGTCAGCGACGTGTTCACCGCGGTCAGCTCGGCATTGAGATTCTGAAAGGCGATGAGCCCGGCTGGGTCGTCCTTGCCGGCGTTGATCCGCTTGCCGGTCGTAAGCTGTTTGAAGGTGTTCGCCTGGGCCGCCATGTTCCTGTTCAGAATGTTCAGCAGCGCGATCGTGTTCGTGTTCGTAACAGTCAGAGCCATTTCTTTGAGCCCCCGTAGCGCACCCTAGTCGGTGCTCGGAAACCAATCTGATACTCGCCCGAACGGTAGGATATAAAAAAACCACCTGCAAAATTTCTCATCAGTTTCCTGGAAAACCGCGCTTGCCGAGGTCAAACCGTGCGATTGGAGTCAAGGTTTTTTCACAGAAGGTGCGTCCGGTTTCCGGCGCGCACGTAGTTGTGCGCCCCGGCGGCGCTGGTCGCGTGGGTGATTCTCGAGGACTCCGCTCGGATGTGGTCCGCCATAACACAGCGGATTGCCCTTGACAGACCAACACATCGTCACTCTGTCAAGGGCGATCGGCGCCGCGGACGTTTGACCGTACGCGGGCCTTGCCTGAGGATAAGGGCGTTGCCCTCGCCGGGTGTGGTTAGAGGACGTTGCCTTGCTTGATCACTTGAATGAAACGATCGTGGCGATTTCGTCGGCGCCGGGCCATGGTCCGGTCGGCATCGTTCGTTTGAGCGGTCCCACGGCAATTGCAGTCGCGGAACAGATGTTCAAGGCAACCGAGACCGGCCTGCTTCGTGACCAGCCTGGATCCCATAGATTATCGGGTGAGGTCGCAGTCGAGACGGACGTGAGCCTGCCGGCGACCCTGTATCTGTTCCGCGCCCCTCGCAGCTACACCCGCGAGGACCTGGTCGAACTCCACACCGTAGGCTCTCCCTCAGCCCTCGAACTGGTCCGTCGGCGTGCCGTCGCCCTAGGGGCCACGCCCGCTCAACCCGGCGAGTTCACTGCCCGAGCCTTTGTGAACGGGGCAATGGACCTTTCGACGGCGGAGGCCGTCGCCGGCGTTATCCGTGCCGAGTCCGACACGCAGTTGCGAGCCTCACGCCGGCTGATGGACGGGGCTTTGACACAACGAACGATGCAGGCGCGAGACGAGTTGGCCGTGCTCCTGGGCTTGGTCGAAGCGGACATCGATTTCACCGAAGAAGCGATCGAGTTTATCGCACCTTCGGACTTGCATCATCGCCTCGCCGCGATCGGTGCGGACCTACAGAAAATGCTCGAGGAATCTCAGTCGGTCGAGCAATTCATCACTCTGCCCCACATCCTTCTTTTGGGTCCGCCCAACGCCGGTAAGAGCACACTGATGAACAGACTGAGCGGCACGCGCCGGGCGATATGCGCTGCTGTTGCCGGCACTACGCGCGACGTCTTGTCGACGCCGATCCAAATCGGCCGAGGTGAGGCCATGCTCCTGGACGCCGCCGGCGTCGACGCCGGTGTCGACCGATCCCTCGAGGACATTATCGCTCGTGCACGGGAGATGACGATGTCCACGGCAGAGACAGTGGACACTGTGTGCATCGTGCTCGACCTGGACGAGATGTGCAAGGCGGGGCGCCGTCGGACGCCTGACGGTACCGGTGAGTTCCTGGAGTTGATCGATTCGCTGGAGCTTCCCAAGACGGTCGTGGCGGCGAACAAGTGCGACCTGCTGACGGTTGAGGAAGTGGAACAGCTTGCCAAACGAGTCGACGCTTTGCGGCTGGGGCCGGTTTGTCTGGTGAGCGCTCTCGACGGAACCGGGATCGACGGTCTCCGGTCAGCCCTTGTCGACACCTTGTCCGAGGCCGCCACGACGGCGCTCGGCGAAGCAATCATGCTGAGCGAGCGTCAGCGCACGGCAATCCTGGACGCCTCGAGCGCCATCAACCGCGCCCAGACGCTATGTGAAGAGGCGGACGCGACGATCGACCGCGCCGATCTGATCGCCTTCGAACTCCGCGAAGCCCTGGACGCCCTGGGCACCGTAACCGGCGCCGTAACCACGGACGACCTGCTCAATCAGATCTTCGCGGACTTCTGTATAGGGAAATAGGGCGCGGAACGCCCCCGGAAGAGACCTCCTTCGCGCGCGGACGCTTCTCAACGACGTGATGTTTCGACATTTTGATCTTTCGACGTTTCGGTACGGCTTACGACCGCGGGTGCGCTTCGTCGTAGGCGGCTTTCAATCGCGGCGTTGTCAGGTGAGTGTACACCTGGGTCGTCGACAGCGACTGGTGGCCTAGAAGCTCCTGCACACTGCGCAAATCGGCTCCGTTGTTGAGCATGTGCGTGGCGAAGCTGTGCCGAAGCGTATGCGGACTTATGCTGGGATCCAATCCCGCCTCGGAGAGGTACTTGTCGAGCTTCCGACGGACGCTTCGCGTGCTGAGGCGTTGGCCGTGCTTGTTGACAAACAGAGCGTTCTGATCGAACGAAGCCGCCCGCGAGTCGGCGCGCCGAAGCTGCAAGTATCTTTGGATGGCTGCGATCGCCGTCGGTCCCACCGGCGCCGTTCGCTGCTTCTTGCCTTTCCCGCGCACCCGGATGATCTGCCCTTCGAAATCGACGTCCGCGAAGTTGAGGTCGACCAGCTCGCTGACGCGCACACCTGTCGAAAACAGAAGCTCGAGCATGGCCCGATCACGAGAGCCCAGCAGCGTGTGGTCATCGGGCGTCGAGAGAAGCTTGTTGATCTGATCGATCTCGAGGAACTTGGGCAGACGCTTGTCCTGCTTGGGCGTTCGGATGGTCGCGAGGGGATGGGTCTTCACATAGCCCCGCCGCATGCAGAACTTGTAGAAGCTACGCAGCGTCGCGAGCTTCCGCGCCACGGTGGACTTCGAGTAGCTCTGCGTTCCGAGAAACGCCAGGAACGACTTGATCCGTTCAGTGTCCGCCTCGCGGATCTTCTGTTGGATCGTCGGCTCCGTGAGCACGGCGGTGGTTGCGCCTGCCGCACCGGGTGGTTGACCGGGAATGGCCACCTTCGCCGCCGCCGTTGGAGTTGGATTAGTGAAGTTCTGACGCCCGGTCGCCGCGGCCGTGTTACCGACCAGGAACGCGCTAAACTGCGCCAAGTCGGCAGCGTAGCACTTCGCCGTGTGAGGCGAGAAGTGGCGCTCGAACTTCAGGTAGTCCAGGAACTCGTTTATCAGAGAATTCTCTTTCATGATCGCTCTAACACATCGGCGAAACGAACCATGGCTCCCCAGCCTTCATCCTGAAAGGCCGAGTCGCTGTCACCGCCCGTGTCCCTCCGAACGAACTACGTGGCGATCTGATCGAGCTCCGTCTCCAATCTTCGACCCATCTGATAGCTTAGCACCGCGGCGTCAAACCAATCGAAGGTGCTCTTGCCATCGGCAGCAAGACCGGCGAAAGCGTCGATCACTTCGGGTTCCTGTCCCGCCTGGTAGCGAAACACGAAACGCTCTTCGCCCTTTACCAACGAGAGCTGCCGGATCACGCTCATGGCATCCCTACCTTCCGACGCGCCTCCCGACCGCCACTACTTCGCGCTCGCCGGTCAAGAGCGCGCTGATCGTGGCGTGGCAGCAAAACTGGATGAACCCCTGTTGGTTCACCACATACCTTCGCCAGCCGTATGGGCTGTCATCCGCATCCCTGCCAAGTGCGAAGGCTCTAATCTCGGCGATGACGGCGTCGTGCGCCGCATCAAACACCCGCTGGGTCTCCGCCACCAACTGCACGGAGGGTCGCTCCCGCGGGCCCAGTTCATCACTCATCCGCTTCGCCGGGTCGATCGACCCAGCCATCCGCAACCCGATCCACGGCCGAGAGCCGTAAATCTCCGCGGTAATCCCGATGCTCGGCGGGTCGTACGGGTCATACTCCGTTACGGCGAAGACCAGAATCGCGTCCGCCCCGAGCGATTCAACCAATTCGCCGGCGTGCGCCTCCGACTCCACCCGGTCGTAACCCCCAGCCGCAAGAATGCCCAGCACCCGACTCACCGGAATCACGCTGATTCCGTCGGCGTAGCTCAGTTCGCTGGCCATCAGGTCCGCGAAACGATTCGGATCGAAATCCGCCGAACCGCTAAGGTTCAATGCCGGGGCCACGGCAATCGTCGCGCGGCCGATCGTGCGGTTCGGCACGTGCTCCTTCGCGACGGGACGCGAATAGTGACAACCGCTCGTCACCACACTACCGAACAGCAGAACCCAACTCGCCCACGCTCGCATCGCGCGATACCGCGACAGCTCCCCTGTCGACGGTTCCTTCGTCGTCGTTACCGCACCATCCTTGATGCATGGGTTCGCGGCCGATCGATCAACTGCCGCGGAGCCTGCGAACGTGCCCCAGCAAGCTGGGACACACGGTTCATCGTCCATTTGCCAAAGGTCCTTGCGTCTGAAACAACCGGTTTCCTTATATCCCGTGAGCGGCACTTTCTTCGCCCCGGTGATGTTGTTTCGTGCCCCCAGGGCACGTCGCGTGGGACCTATGATTGCCAACCTCGACTCCTCGCCGGCTCTGCCGCGCGTTATCGCCCCTGCGGCTCGGCCTCGAGCGCCTTCACAAAGGACCGATATCCGACCGGCCGGCCGGAAAACGGAAGTCAAGTTCGATGCGCCTTGCCAATACATATCCCGCAGATAGATTGCCAACGCCTCCCAAACGAACACAGAGCCCCCGCGACCGGACCGCCTTCCCCCAACGGGCGTGACTGACGCTCATCCGTACCGGGTCGGGCGAGAATGCTGCGATGGCGGACGCCCGCCTAACGCACACACCCGGCGCACCACCAGAGCTGCGCGCATCCCTTTGCGCGAAGTCACGAACACCGATCAAGACTGTCCGATAACCTTCCGTATATCGACCCGTAGTACTTGGTGACTTAAACTGCCTCTCGAAGTTAAGGTTTATTACTAGCGAGCGGCCGCTCGTCGCAAGAGCCCCTGAAAAAAGCGTCCCACGAGCGGCCATGACCAACGCGCCCAGTGCGTCCGAACGTACTTCAATTCTGCAACCGGCGAATTCAAGAAAATGTCGGCAAAAAGCTCGCGGAGGTTAGCCTCGCATCTGTTCAGCGGCTACACTTGAATTGAGTGGGAAAGCGTCACAAGTCTCCCTGGGAGTGGGAGGAGGAGTTGACGTGGGAAAGAAGCAAGACCCCCGCCTGAGTCGTTTTGCACGGGTTCGAGCGTGTGCGGAGCACGTGCTCGTTACGCGGCCATCCGTCTATAGGGGGTGAAGCCATGTACATGCGTCGGAACGGTCGGGTGTACGAATGCGTCCTGGTCGACGTTAACACCCAACGTGATTTCTGTGAGGCTGACGGCGCCTTTCCCGTCGCCAACCTAGTCGATTTGATTCCCGCGCTGCGGCACATGGTCGCGTGGGCGAGGCGGAACTCGGCGCCGGTTGTCTCGTCCGTCGAATCCCATCGCCCAACTGAGCTATCGGACAGTGGAAACCCGATCCACTGCGTAGACGGTTCGGGTGGACAGCGTAAGCTGCGTTTTACGCTGTTGCCGTGTCGGACGCGTATCGAAGCGGACAATACACTAAGCATCCCCATCGATCTCTTCCAACGGTATCAACAGGCGATCTTTCGAAAGCGCTCCGAGGATCTTCTCGCCAACCCCAAGGCCGATCGTTTACTCACACAGATGCCCGTTGGCGAATTCTTTGTATACGGGACCGCTGTCGAAGAGGCGGTAAAGACCGTGGCTCTCGCGCTCCTCGCACGCGGCAAGCGCGTGACGATAGTCAGCGATGCCTGCGGGTACTGGCACAAATCAAGGGCCGACCTCTCGATCCGACAGCTCACCGCCAAGGGTGCTT
>CBDUZY010000117.1:0-7488 GCA_965371825.1 uncultured bacterium | reverse complement strand
CCACCTCCCACCGGTGCTTCGTGGACCTATTAAGCCGGTCGATTTGCGTATGACCGAGCTTCTCTCCGAGGATCGGGCGGCCGTCGGCGAGGCTCTTGACGCTATCTCCTCGTCGCAGGCGAGTTTCGCGACAAGGTGCATCGAAGCCGGCGCCGACGGAGTGTTCCTCAGCGTTCGGGACGATTGGGTCGACACCGAGGCCAACGGGCAAGCGACCTACGAAGAACTCGTACAGGCGTGCGACAAACGGATTCTGGCCGCCGCGAGCGGCGCTGGGTTCAACGTGCTGCACGTCTGCGGAGTACCGCGGGACTTCGATCGATTCGCGGCATATCCGGTACACGTGATCAACTGGGCCGACCGTGCAGCCGGCCCGCCGATCCGAGACGTGATCCGTGGGGTCAAGCCTATATGTTGCGGAGGTGTCGACAATCTCGCGACCCTGCCCCGCGGCAGAGCGGGCGAGGTCGAAGCGGAGGTCCGCGACGCGCTGGAACAGGCCGGCGGTCGTCCGATGATCGTGAGCCCGGGGTGTACGTACGATCCCGACGCGGTCCCGACAGCCAACCTCGACGCGATGGTGCGTGCCGTGCGCGACGGTGTTTCATCCGGCTGACACTCGTGTACAATTCCGAGTGGAGGCGCGGTGTCGGATTCGGTGCCTAACGCCGATGAGCCCGAAGCTTTTCGACAGGAAACGTGCTGATGGAACGTACGCTGATCATTCTCAAACCAGATGCCGTGCAACGCCGCCTGACGGGGCGCATCCTCCAGCGATTTGAGGACAAGGGTCTCACGATTGCGAGCATGAAGCTCCTGCACATCTCGCGCGATCTCGCGGAACGGCATTACTCGCCCCACAAGGGGAAGCCGTTTTATCCAGGTCTGATCGACTACATCACCTCCGGGCCGGTCGTCGTGATGGTTCTCCAGGGCGGCCGATGCATTGAGGTCGCCCGAAGGATGATGGGAAAGACGTTCGGCTACGAGGCCGAGCCCGGCACGATCCGCGGCGACTTCGGCGCGTCCCGCACCTTCAACCTCGTCCACGGCAGCGATTCACCCGAATCAGCCGCGGCGGAGATAGCTCTCTACTTCGACGACGGCGAGCTCCTCGACTACTCGCCGGCCGACGACGAGTGGGTCCACCGCGCGGACGAAGCGTAGGATCGGCTCACGGGGGAGGGCCCGGATGAGCTGTGTGCGCCAAGTCGAGCGGGCGGCCGGGCGAGGGCACGTCAGGTCGCCGCATGCGCTCACGCGCACCGATCCGGGGCATTGATTGGAACCGGCGGCGTTGACACTCTTCGGCGGCGTTCTTAAGTTAGCGGGGGACCTTGGGGCGGTGAGCGCGACTCGGTGGACCGACGAAGTTGCCGCCCCAAAGCGGGATAGAACCAATGTCAGAAACGCCGTTACGGACGCCGTTGTACGACATCCACGTCGAGTTCGGCGGGCGGATGGTCGAGTTCGCGGGCTGGGAGATGCCCATACAATTCGCAGGTGTCACCGAGGAGCACAACCATACGCGAACGGCCTGCAGCGTGTTCGACGTCTCGCACATGGGCCGGTTGAGGCTGACTGGATCGGATTGCGAGTCGTTTCTGAACTGGATTTGTACACGCAACCTCGCGGGGGCGGATGTCGGCAGGTCCTATTACACGCACATTTGCCGTGAGGACGGGGGGGTGCTCGACGACGTTATCGTCTCTCGTTTCGAGAGCTCCTGGGCAATCGTCTGCAACGCCTCGAACCGCGAGAAGATCGTCGCCTGGATAGATAAGCATCGAGTCGGGCGCGACGTGGAGTTCGTAGACGAGACCGCAAAAACAGCCATGGTGGCCTGCCAGGGGCCCAAGACGATCGAGATTGCGAAGGAACTCACAGGCAGCGACCTGGCATCGCTCAAACGCTACCACTTCACCGCTCGGGAGCTTGGAAGTACTTCCATCGCGACGTATCGCAGCGGCTATACCGGCGAGGACGGCGTGGAGGTTGTCCTGCCTGCCGGCCTTGTGCCGTTCTTGGTACCGCGGCTTCTGGGCACCAGGGATGCCCCGCACCCGATCGTCAAGCCCGCCGGATTGGCGGCCCGGGACACCCTCCGGATTGAGGCTGCAATGCCTCTTTACGGACACGAGCTGTCAGAGCAGGTGGATTCCCTGACCGCCGGCCAGGGCTGGTGCGTCGATCTAAGTAAGGATTTCATCGGGGCGGAGCCGTTGCGCAAGCTGAAGGAGCGGGGGCTGGTGCGCCAGTTGCTCGGTTTGGAACTGGACGGGCGGCGGATCGCACGGCAAGATGCCGACGTCCATCTGGGTGATCGTGTCGTCGGTAAGGTCACGAGCGGGACATTGAGCCCAACGCTCGGCAAGAGCATTGCGATGGCCTTCGTCGCCGTCGAGGCGGCGGCCGTAGACACTGAGCTTGCGATCGATGTGAGCGGTAAGCGGGTAGTGGCTAGAGTCGTGCGCCTCCCGTTTTACAAACGACCCAGATAGCGATAGAAGGATTCCGTGTCGGGGGTGGCCGGCGTGTAAGTCGGCGTTGATTACCAGTCATGCGGGGGCAGGGAGAATCAATGAAGGTTCCAACCGACCGAAGATACTCCGAGACACACGAGTGGTTTCTCATTGACGACGACATCGTCACGATTGGAGTCACTCAGTACGCCGCCGACGAGCTCACGGACATCACCTTCGTTGAGCTTCCGGAGATCGGCGCGCAAGTTGCCGTAGGTGACACCATCGGAGAGGTTGAATCGGTCAAGGCGACTTCTGAGATCGTCACTGCCGTGGGCGGTTCGGTCGTCGAGGCCAACGCCGCTCTCGTCGATCATCCGGAGTTGATCAACGACGACGCTTTCGAGGACGGTTGGATCGTCAAGATCAAGGCGGACTCGGTCGGGCCTCTCCGGTCGCTGATGGCCGCCAAGGAGTACAGTGCGTTCGTCCGTAACGCCCGTCGATAGGTGACCGTGGGGCGACCCGGTCAACCGCTCGCCTTTAGTTCGACCACGTCCGCGCGTGCGTCGTCGTGGGTCAGTGCCAGCGCCTTGAGCGCCTTGTAGGCTACACTTCCCTTCTCCGCGAGCAGAGCGAGTAGCAAATGCTCGGTACATACTTCCTTCGCGCCCAACTCCTGGCTTTCCCTTATCGCCGTGGCAACTACGTTCTTGAAGTGAGGCGTGCCGGGAAGCCTGCCGAAGACCCAGGTCTCCTCCATTTGGCTCTTCATCAACCGGTCGACCTCCGCGCGCAGCTTCCGGACGGTAATCCCTCGTTTGGCAAGTACTGCGGCGCCGGTGCCGGTGCCTTCACGCTGGATGGCGAGGAGAACGTGTTCGGTGCCCACGTATTCCTGTTCGTACTCACGCGCGATTCCGTTGGCGATCTTGATAACCTCGGCGACGCGCTGACTGGACTTCGGCAACATTCGCGGTTCATCTCCCACAACGCGGCGATGTCCCTGGGCGGGCGGCACGCTGCGACACCGTCGTCTCACGAAGGGTGGCACATGCGGTTCAATCCCGACCGCAACGCCCTCACCGCGGCGGAATCGTACTCCACATTCACCGTCCAGCCAATCCCAGGCTTGCCGGCGCTCGGGCCTTCGGTTTTTGCATGGGCCGGGCCGTGGACACCAAAGTCGGTTTCGAGGGTCGATTCTACGTGCGGCGCCGCATCCACATCAGCGAGACCAATCCGAACAGCAGCGGGATGATCCCGACGCCGCTGCAAGGTGTGGTTGACTCGCCCCCGCCCTGCGTCCCGGTTCCGGGCAGGTGCGGATCACCGACGTCAATGGGAGCCTCCCCGGACTCCACCGTGATAATGCGGCTCGCAGGCGTCGAGATCGTCGTTCCACCCGAGGTTTGCGTCGTCACCGTGGCCGTGATCGGAATACGGAGCGCCGTCTCGCCCTCGTTGACATACGTGTGCGGAACGACCAAGCCGGTCGCCCGTTCGCCATCACCTAAATCCCAGGCGACGGACAAGAGCGTCCCCGCAAGTCCGCTGGAATCAATGCTCAAGAGTACCTCAAACGGCGACGTGCCCGTATCGACGTCCGACCCGGGGTTGCCGGGAATCCCGACAACGATCCGTATGTCCCCCGTGCCGGTGGGATCTTCCCCGCCGTCTATCTGCTCTCCATGAACCCTGATCGCTACCTCCGCAAAACCGGAATTATCTGCTACGTCGAACATTGTCAGCCTGGCGACGAACGTCTTGGACTGCCCCGTCGCGACAGTGTAGGTGTGGGAGGTGGTTCGCTTGTTGGTGTTGACCAATATCGAGTCGTCGACGTCAAAGTCCCAGGCGGTCTGGGACTCGTCGATCGGAAGCTCGCTGACCGCGTTGCCCTTGAAGTTGACCTCGAGCGGGGAAAATCCTTCAAGCGGAGTTGCGCTTATCGTGACCGCCGGGCCCGACGGCTGGGTTGTGCCTGGGTCCGTGCCCCCTCCCTCTCCCTCGCCGATGATGCCCGAATCCAGGACATTCCCATCCGAGTCGGCGGCTACGCCGAAGGAGTAACGCCCGATCGAGCTTCGTCCGTAAATGCCAAAGTACTTCTTGCCCGCCGGTATGAGAAATAACGCGCACTGATCCGCGCCCTCTTCACACGCCGGCGTTTCGTCCGCGGCGCAGGTCAGCTCGCACCCTACGGTGAGCACCTCTACGCCCTCGGGAAGCGGTTCGATCGTTGCGCTACCGCAGCCGAGCTGCTGGCTGTCGTAACACAGACCGTCTTCCGGTATAAATCCGAATTCCGTGTCACTTTGAAGCACCAGGAACTCGTCGGTTCCGAAGTTCTGCTGCCAGCGGATGAATGGTGTTTGGACGACGACATTCGCGGGACGATCGGGCCAGGTGCGATTGCCGTTGGTGAGCGACTGTACGGTAGCCTCGACCGCGCCGAGCTTGTCGCCGCCACCGCCGGCGTTCAATCGTCCGTACCCGTACTTCAGGCTGCGACTCGTAATCCCGTGATAGTGGGCGTCGCCCGGAGAGACCGGGTCGGCGGTGTGTTCGAGGATCAGCCGTACGTCCGTCGCCGTGAGGACCTGGTTTTTCGAAAGAACCAACGCGGCAACCCCAGCGGCAACCGGACAGGCCGCCGACGTTCCGCTGAATGAATCCGTGTAATTCCCCTCCGCGTCGATTTCCGCCAGACCGGTGTCGGCACTGAAGCCACCGACGTTAAACCCGTTCTCGATTCCCGCCGGCAAGTCGGTGTTGTCCGTTGTCACCATTCCTGCGTGGAAGTCGTCATCGCTCGGTGCGAGTACGCCGATTTCCGGGCCGTAGTTGCTGTAGCTCGCCCTGAAGTCCGCGTCGTTGCTCGCTCCGACGCCGATCACGGAGCGAAGCGTCGCGAGTTCGAAACCGGCCTCGATCTCGACACCGTCATTTCCGCTGGCGAACAGAATCACCATGCCCAACGGATCGTCGTTGTCATCGCCGTCCAGGTCGCCCTTGTTTCGCCCGTCGGTGAACGCCAGGTTAATCGCATCGGTGATGACCGCCGGGCTGGGCACTCCCCACGGCAAACCCCAGCTGTTGATGTGCACGTCAACACGCTGCTGTCGGGCAAACGTATAGACCGAGGCGATCTCCTCGTAGGTGAGCAACTCTCCGAGTCCGCGCGAGGCAGTAAACCGAGCCAGGTACGCCACGCCGCGGACGCCAACCGAGTTTGCCCGAGCAACCGCAAGACCCATCACCGCGGTGCCGTGGCGGTCGCCAATCTGCTTCGGCCGAGGGTCGTCGAAGCCGTCTGCGTTGGATGGTAGAGATGCGTCGTGCCCCTCGCCGATGTAGTTGCCCCGCAGATCTTCGTGGTCGACGTCGCATGCGTCGTCGAACATTCCGACCAGTACATCCTGTCCTTCCGCCAGCACCCACGCCTCGGGGGCATCTATGTCAGCGCCGGGTGTTCCGCCGAACTCTCCAGTGTTGTTGAGATGCCACTGCTTATCGACCAATCCGTCCGGTGCCGCAATCTGCTGTGTGACCAGAGGCGTGCGGAAGTTAGGCTGCGCCCACACGGTGCGGGCATCGTCGGCCAGCCGCTCGGCCAACGTCACCTCGTCGTAATCCTCGGCGAAGGGCCCGAGAAGATATACGTTCGGCATGCCGCTTACGGGTCTTCCGAACTCCGTAGTGTAATCGTCCCAGAGCTGCTGGCGCCGCGCGTCGCTCAGGTCATGGCGCAGCCGGACCACGATCGTGCCGCTGGAGATGACCGGAGTATCGGCACCTGCGAAACGATAGACGGGACGGACCTCGCGGATCGCCGTGTCCCGATGCAGAAGCTCCCGCCGGTCCGCTGAAACTTTGGACACGGTCAGAATGCGAACGCGGGCGTCCGGTGCGTCTTCCAGACTCTTCATCGCCCCCTGTCCGGCTGCTGCGACCCGCTTGGCGCAGGCGTCGGCGCTCTGGGTGTTGCCGAAGACTACGCCGTACTCCGTCGTCGAGCGGATTAGGGCGACCTTGCGACCGTCCGGCCTCACAAATGCGGGGTCGTTAGCAGCGGCAGTCCCGGCTGTAATCACAACCAATGACACACCGGCCAGGACTCGACCCAGCCACCGCCCATCACCGCACACAGTGCGCATCACCATCATCGAGAACTCACCTTTCGCAATGCAGGACTCGCGGAACCGTCCCGAGGCGACGCCGTGTCGCCGAAGGAGTGCCCAGAGCCAGCCTCTATACCCGCGGGCAATACTGGCAAGCAAAACAGGATGTTTCGCAGCGGCAATCGTTGCCTGCTCGTTCCGGCGGCTCTCAGGCGAGAGGACCGCCGCATCTGACGACACCCGTGTTGCCAAGCAGCGACGCACAGCCGGGGCCGCCGTGCATCGGTGCAATTGTCGAACTCACCAATGTATCTGTCAAGAGAAACGGCAGCTCCTCGAGGTTCGATACGCCCGAACCGGGAGCCACGATCCCTGTTTCGAGGCGATTTCGTTAGGTTCAGGGGTGCGGGGGCGTCGGTCCATGATCGAGGTGGGTCAAGGTACTCTGGAATCGATCGACTAGGACACCCCACCTGGCGAGTCAGCGGCCGTCCACGCATCGAAGGCGTCGGCGTCAAACAGCACCCACCGAACGACCTCGGGAAGGTCGTGAGATCGAATGTACGCGCGCGCTGCGCCGAGCGATACACGCGCCGCCTCGGCGAGGGGATAGCCGTAGACTCCACAACTGATCGCCGGAAACGCGACGCTGTTGCAGTTGTGTTCTCGCGCCAGGTCCAGGGACGATCGGTAGCAGGAAGCCAACGATTCGGCTTCGCCCGCCTCACCGCCGTGCCAGACCGGTCCGACGGTGTGAATCACGTAGCGTGCCGGAAGCTTGTATCCCCGAGTGATCTTGGCCTCTCCGGTGCGACAGCCGCCGAGCGTGCGACAATCAGCCAGCAGCTTCGGGCCGGCGGCGCGATGGATTGCCCCGTCAACTCCTCCTCCGCCGAGAAGTG
>CBDUZY010000116.1:0-7501 GCA_965371825.1 uncultured bacterium | reverse complement strand
GGCTGCCCGGCGAAACGCCCGGAGCAGCTCGATCCGCCGGCCAACGCACGTGAACAGGACTCGGACCGGTGATCTCAGGGTTGAGCCGAAGGCCGGCGATCGTTTAATGGGAATCATTCTCGTTTTATCCGACGGCAAGTTCGTTCTCGACAACCACCAGCCTGCCCCGGCACATAGCGCACCTATATAGCGACTGGCCAGGAGCGCGAGAAGAGGCACCCGCCGCCCGGCGTAGTTGTCGCCCGGTGGCCAGATGCTACCTTGCCGATCATGGATGCCGTTATTATCAGCATCGGCACGGAGTTGGTCACGGGCCAGACCGTCGACTCGAATTCGGCGTGGTTGGCGAGCCGTCTGACACCGCTGGGCGTCCAGGTTGTCGAGCATCTCACCGTCGGCGACGACCGTGAACGGGTTACAGCGGCCATTCGTCGGGGGCTGGAGCAGGCCGATCTGGTCATCGCGACCGGCGGGCTGGGGCCGACGCCCGACGACCTGACGCGGGAGGCGATCTCCGAAGCAATTTCGGCTCCGCTCGTGCTCGATGAGGGGGCCCTTGCCCAAATCCAGGACCTGTTTGCCCGATGGCAGCGGTCGATGCCTGAGTCGAACCGTAGCCAGGCCATGATTCCTCAAGGGTGCGCTGCTCTGCCGAATCCCCGGGGGTCCGCACCCGGGATCATGTATCACGAGGGAACCAAGCGGCTTTTCGCCCTTCCCGGCGTTCCGAACGAGATGAAGGCGATGTTCGAGGCCTCGCTGGGGCCGGAACTGCGAGGTCTTGGGGTGGAGACGCGCACTCGATCCGCGCGGTTGCAGTGCTTCGGGATCAGCGAGGCAAAGCTCGGTGAGGTTCTGGGCGACTTGATGGCCCGCGGCCGGAACCCGCAGGTGGGGACTACGGCGTCGGGGGCGATTCTGAGCGTGCGCATTCTGGCCCGCGGCCGGGACGCCGACGAGGCCCAGCGGTTGGCTGATGCCGATTCGGTCGAGGTTCGGCGGCGCCTGGAGCGGGTCGTTTTCGCGGATGGCGAGGAATCGTTGCAGGCGGTGGTGGCCGGGCGGTTGCTCGAGGAGAACCGGACGGTTGCTACGGCTGAGTCCTGCACGGGTGGGCTCCTGGCGAAACGCTTCACGGATATCCCGGGCAGTAGCGCATACTTTCTTCGCGGGTACGTCACATACAGCAACCAGGCCAAGATTGAGCTGCTGAGCGTGCCCGAGGAGCTGATCGAAGCGGAGGGTGCGGTCAGTGGGCCCGTCGTGAGGGCGATGGCATCCGGTTGTCTCGAGGCATCGGGGGCTGATTTCGCCCTGGCAATCACCGGTATCGCGGGCCCTACCGGCGGTTCGCCCCCGGAGAGGCCCGTCGGGCTGGTGTACATTGGCCTGGCGGATGCCGACGGTGTCGAAGTCAAGCGTTATCTAATCGGCGATCACTGGAGTCGCGAGGAGATCCGCGATCGTAGCTGCAAGTGCGCCCTGAACCTGCTTCGCCTCCGGCTCCTGCAGCCGAACGCCGGGTGACGGGTACGGGCACCCTCCGAGCCAAGAGGATAAACCCTCCAATACGCGCCTCGCCCTTGCGGTTTGGATGCCTCGGCGCTAGAATCTCGAGCTTCAAACATCCGTGGGCTCCGATCGTCGGCGCCACTCTTTAGTGGGTTTTGCCCTTCGACGGAGCCGACTGGAACGGAGTTTGCTTCCAGCTCAAGCGGAACGGGATGTTGGCGGTCGCTTCCCGGTCGGAAAGTATTTGAGACGTTTTATTCGGGCCGGATCGACGGTGCTGATGAACCCCGTTCGCGATTACTTCGACAACATCTGGCGGACCGTCTCTTCCATCCTCATCGGGATGCGAATCTCGCTGAAGTACTGCTTCGCAAAGACGGTGACAGTGCAGTACCCCGACGTCGCCCCAGTTCTCAAGCCTCGTTACCGCGGAATTCACTACTTCGAGATCGAGAAGTGCATCGCCTGCGACCTGTGTGCCAAGGCGTGCCCGGTCGACTGCATCTACATCGAGAAGACCGCGGCTCGCAAGCTGGACAAGAAGACGGGGCTCGCTGCCGGCGGAGCAATGACTCGCTACGCGATCGATTACGCCAAGTGCATGTTTTGTGCCCTGTGTGTCGACCCGTGCCCCACAGATTGTATCCACATGGGCAACATACACGACATGTCGGGCTATACGCGTGAAGATATGATCGTCGAGTTCACCGATCTCGCGAAGGAAGGGCTCCAGACGCCGCAGCCGCTTTGGATGAAGAAGCAGAAGGTCGCGGAGTGGTCGGGGAAAACTGAGCGCGATTGGCTCGACTTCGCCCACTCGAACGACAAGCTGAGCGGCGACGCGGCCACTCGCAGGCAGGTGATGGCTGACGCCCTCGATCCCGCCAAGACGGCCGTCAAGAAGGAAGAAAAAGCGGAGAAGGCCAAAGAGAAGGAGTAGAAACCGGGAGGGTCCGTTCTCGGAGAGACCGTCGTGACGCAGATGCTTACAACCGCCGTTGATCGCTTCGTGGGCCTAGTCCCGCTGACGGGCTCACCGGCTGTCCATCAGAACACCAACGTGGAACTGGTGGTCGGGCTGATGCTGTTCATCTTTGCAGGCTTCGTGATCGCGTTCGGCGGTCTGCTTGTCGGTCGCTTCGTTCGCTCGACGATTCGGCATCCGGAGAAGGAAGCTCCTTATGAGTGCGGCGAGCCCGCTATCGGCGATAGTTGGGTGCAGTTTGATCTTCGATTCTACACCGTCGCCCTGGTCTTCATCGTGTTTGACGTCGAGGTTGCCCTGCTCTGGCCTTGGGCGGTCGTCTTCAAAGATATGGGAGCACCCGCCTACTGGGCGTTCCTCGTGTTCTTCACCCTGATAGCTATTCCCTTTGTGTATGAGTGGAAGTCCGGGTATCTCGATTGGGTTCGGGCTATCGGCGGGCGGGAGTGGCCGTCGGTGCTCACTGTCGAGGACGAAGCAGCCGGTGCGGGATCCGGTGAAGCGACCGACGACGCTCGGAATTCAGAGACGGCGAGTGGGACACAGGCGGTCGGAGCAGGCGCATGAGCTGGATCGAGAATCGCTTCGAGGAAGGCCTGATCGTCACGTCGTTGGACTGGGCGATCAACTGGGGTCGAAGCAACAGCATCTGGCCGATGACGTTCGGTCTGGCGTGCTGTGCTATCGAGATGATGGCTACCGGGGCGTCGCGTTTCGACATGGACCGATTCGGAGCGGGTGCGTTTCGGGCGACGCCGCGGCAGGCGGATCTGATGATCGTCGCGGGGACGGTGACGTACAAGATGGCCAGCCGCCTGAAGCGGCTTTACAACCAGATGCCCGAGCCCAAGTACGTGATGGCCATGGGGGCGTGCACGATTGGCGGCGGGCCCTATTTCAAATACGGCTACCACGTCGTGAAGGGCGTGGACCTGATAGTGCCAGTGGACATCTACGTTCCCGGGTGTCCGCCGCGTCCCGAGGCCCTGCTGGAGGGTCTGATGCGGCTTCAGGACGTGATTCGTCATCAGACGCGAGCGAAGAAGGCTGCGGTCTGACTAGTGGTGTTTACGGGGCGACCTGATGGTCGGCTTGCGGAGAAACGGTTAGTTGTCGCCTGAAGAGATATGCAAGCTCCTTGCGTCCGAGTTCGGCGAGGCGATCGTCGAGACTCTGCTCGCGGGCGCGCATCCGAGCGTGCAGGTCGAGGCTGAGAAGTGGCCGAAGGTGGCGCTCTTCCTGCGCGACGATCCGCGGCTGGCGTTCAACTTCCTCAGGTGTATCTCGGCGCTCGACCTGGTCGCGAGCAATCAGCTCGCGTGCATATACGACTTGAACCGGATACCGACGGACGACCCGACGGCGATGATCACGGAAATGCAAGAAGTCGGCGTTCGAATTGTGGTGGATCGGGCCAATCCGGTGATTCCATCGGTGGCGGCGATCTGGCCGGCGGCTGACTGGCACGAACGGGAGGCGTTCGACCTTATGGGCATCGAGTTCAGCGGGCATCCGGACCCGCGGCGAATCCTGTGCCCGGATGATTGGGTCGGTCACCCGCTGAGGAAAGACTACGAGTTTCCGCCCGAGTACCACGGTATTCCGGGCACGACGGAGCACGAAATGCCCAACCCGCGGCATTGAGGCTGGCGACCTGCGCCGGTCAACGACCGGTGCCTTAGGTTCTGAGAGTTTCATGGCAGAGACCGTTCTCCGATCCGCAACCGACGTCCTGATCGACCGGGATCGTAGTGGACAGGCTGACCTGCCCACGGAAGAGATGCTGGTCAACATGGGGCCTCAGCATCCGGCGACGCACGGCGTGCTTCGTGTCGTACTCCGCACGGATGGCGAGATGGTGCTCGAGGCCGTCCCGCACATCGGCTACCTGCATCGCTGCGCCGAGAAGATCGGCGAGAACCTCAAGCCCGCTCAGTTCATCCCCTACACGGACCGGATGGACTATCTGGCGGGAATGAACAACAACCAGGCCTTCGCCGTCGCGATCGAGCGTTTGTGCGGGATCGAGGTTCCGCCGCGCGGGCAAGCCCTCCGGGTGATCAGCGCGGAGCTGAACCGGATCGCCTCCCATCTGGTCACGATCGGTTGTTTCGGCCTGGACATGGGGGCGTTTACGCCGTTTACGTGGTGCTTCCGCGAGCGGGAGATGATTCTCGATTTGTTCGAAGCGCTTTGCGGGGCGCGCTTGACCTACAGCTACATAACCATTGGAGGGGTCCGCGAGGATCTGCCCGAAGGTTGGATTGACAGGTGCCGAGAGTTTCTGGATTTTCTCGAGCCGAAGATAGTCGATTACAACAAGCTCCTGAGCTACAACCACATATTCCTCAAGCGGACGTGCAACATCGGCGTGATCTCGCTCGAGGACGCGATCGCGTACGGTTTGACCGGTCCCTGCCTCCGGGGCAGCGGGATCCGGTGGGATCTGCGCAAGGTGCGTCCGTACGACGGGTACGAGAAGTACGACTTCGACGTGCCGATCGCCCTTCCGGGCGGGGTTGAGGATCGTCCCCGCGACGTGGTGGTCGGCGACAACTGGTGTCGATACTTCCTTCGCATTTTGGAGCTTACCCAGTCCGTCCGGATCATCCGGCAGGCTTTGGATCAGCTTCCGGACGGCGACATAATTGCGAAGAAGGTAAAGAATCTTAAACTTCCCGATGATGAGGTCTACGCGGAGGTGGAGAACCCCCGGGGCCAGCTCGGGTTTTACGTGAAGGGTGACGGATCGGCGGTTCCGTATCGGGTCAAGGCGCGAGGCCCGAGCTTTTGCAACTTGTCGATTCTTTCCCACGTGTGCCGGGGTATCCTGCTTGCGGATATGCCGGCGATCATAGCCAGCATCGACGTCGTGCTGGGTGAGGTGGACCGGTAGTGACCCAGTTTTCCGTACCATGGGCTCTGGGAGGCGAGCGATCGAACTACGCCTTTCCGGCCAAGGCGGCCGCGGCGGCGGTCGTTCTGCTCGTCGTTGCGGCTGTGTTCTACTGGATCACCGGCAGGTATCTGAACGGGCACCCGGCGGCGCAACTGTTTCTGGTCGCCGCACCGGTCCTGACCGCAATGGCGGCTGCGACGGCGGCCTTCGCCGTGCAGACGTGGCGGGCGTGGGGCTCGATTCTGATGCGATTGGCACCGCTGCTGATGATTGGTGCGGCAATAGGCTCGTGCATATCCGTGTGGGCGTTCAATGCTCTGTTCCTGTGGGTGCAGGACGGGCTGGTAAGCTCGTCGGCGAACGACCCCGTGGTTACGACCTGGCTCGGCTGGCCGCTCACGCTGGATGAGATCGTGGCTGCGGTTCCGGCGATGCCCAAGGTGGTAGCTCCGCTGATCTGGCCGTTGCAGTTCCCGCTGATCCGCGACCTCATCTCGCTGACGGCGCTGATGATCCTGTTCAACATTGTGCCGGTTTATACGATCTGGTGGGAGCGCAAGGTAGCCGGGCGGATTCAGTCCCGCTTGGGTCCGATGCGCGTCGGCGGATGGCACGGGTGGGCTCAGTCGCCCGCGGACGGGATCAAGCTGGTGCTCAAGGAGGATTTGATCCCCAAGGACGCCGATCGCGTGCTCTTCCGGGTGGCGCCTTACTTCGCGATCATTCCCAGTGCGGCTGCCTACATGGCTCTGCCCTTCGGGGCGACGTATCTATTCCGCGACCTCGATATATCACTGATCTTCATTCTCGCGCTGTTGGGGGTCGAGGTGCTGGCGGTGATACTGGGCGGATGGGCTTCCAACAACAAATGGAGCGTCTACGGGGCGATGCGTGAGGCGTGCCAGATGATCGCCTACGAGATCCCGATGGGAATGGCCCTTCTGGTGCCGGTGGTCTGCGTCGGGTCGCTCAGCCTGCGGGAGATCGGTGAGGCTCAGTCCGGTGGGTGGTTCACCTGGTTGGCCTTTAACAACCCGCTTTCGTTCCTCGCCTTTGTCGCTTACTTCATTGCATCGCTGGCGAGCTGCAAGCGTGCTCCGTTCGATCTGCCCGAGGCGGAGAGCGAGCTTGTGGCGGGCTTTCTAACCGAGTACTCGGGTTTTCGCTGGGCGCTTTTCTTCTTCGCCGAGTACGCAGCCATGTTCGTGGTCTGCGGGCTAGCGGTGATTATGTTTCTGGGCGGGTGGAATTCGCCGTTTCCGGCGGTCTGGGGCGAATCGGTGACCGCCTGGCTGGGTGACGGCTTGCTGGCCCAAGGAATCAACGGGGTGCTCTTCTCCGGGCCGATCTGGTTCGTGGCGAAGTGCGTCTTCTTCCTTTACGTTCAGTTGTGGATTCGCTGGACACTGCCGCGAATCCGACTCGACCAGGTGCTCTACGCTTGCATACAGGTGCTGCTGCCGCTCACGATGATTCTACTCGTGGGAACGGCGACTTGGGTTTGGGCTTCGATGTCCGACAGCGTGGGCTGGGCGATCTTCGCCGACGTGACCAGGTGGGTTCTCGGCGTTATTGGGGCGTTCTTTGTCTTGATGTTTCCTGCCATCGCCTTGTACGGGTTCTATCACCGCAGGCGGTTGGTCGGGAATCTGGTGATTGACCCGTTACCGGGATCTTGATGCCGTGTTCAACGTGAATGTCATACGACTGACGCTGCTGCTCGGAGCAATCGCGCTCGCGTTTGGTTCGCCGGCCTTGGCGACGGACGGCGGTGTCGTGTTGGCCCAGGGTCCGGCTGTGACGAACGCAGCGGCCCCGGGCGGGATTCTCGAGGCGGTGTCGTTCTACGCGATAGCCGCGGCGACGGTTGTCTCCGTTTTGGGCGTCTGCATCAGCGGGAACATCGTCCGCATGGCTGTGTGGCTTTTTCTGGCGCTTGGGGCGGTGGCGATGTTGTACTTCTTGCTGGCGGCCAACTTCCTGGGGGCGATTCAGTTGATTATCTACGCCGGCGGGACGCTCATACTGCTGGTCTTCGGGGTTATGCTCACCAGCAAGTCACCCTGGGCGAAGTTCGAGTGCGGCAAGGGTGAGCAGGCGCTCGC
>CBDUZY010000115.1:0-7505 GCA_965371825.1 uncultured bacterium | reverse complement strand
AGAGGGCCAGCGGTGGCCTTCGGGTGTCAATCGATCTCGATCTCGTCCCGCCCGAGGAAGACTACATGGCAACCGGCCGCTCGGATAGCGTTAACTGTAGTCGAATTCGCGTTACGTGCAGCGGCGCTTACGTCAACAGGAATCTGTGTGAGTAGCACGGGCGTATGTTCTCAACTCGCGGCCTGTGTTGGCTGAAGGGTCTGCGATGAGCAGTCAGGGGACTACGTTGAGAATGAGAAGTGCCGTTGACGACTTTTCGAGTCCTGACGGCTTGGCCTACAGCCAATCTCAATTGAGCGACGTTGAAGCTGTGGTCACCAGTGATCGATTGTGATTCGGAGAATCATGAGATTCTCTAAGGGCTTGACCTGTCGAAACTTAGGAGTGAAACGGACAAGTGATCGACATCACAAAACGCGGCCCCAACAGCGATTTCTCATACTTTCCGGACAGGATTGTCGTAACTAGGGCGTTTCCGGCTTCTGTGTGCCGGGCCGTGGGCTTAAACCGCGCGATTCCTCCTTGCCCAAAGTGTATCGGGTGGCGGTATAGCCGGTGCGGAAAGCGGAAAATGCTCTGGTGGATTTCGAATGGAGGAGCAAGATCCGTGGCACATCTCTGGGCATGCCTCGCTGATGGATGGACATGTACACCTCTTGAGGAACGGCCCCTAACGCTGATAGGAGCAGGGCAAAGCGTGCAGCCCATTTGCGAGAGTGATACCAAGCAACCCGAGCAGGAAGTTGTTCGACTTGTTCGGTTCAAGAGCGGTGCAGGAGAAAGCTGGCAGCTTGTGGCAGGAAGGGATGCGGCAGTCCGCGTCAACGGCGAGCCGCTGCTCGTGGGCATCCGCACGTTACGCGACAGGGACGCGATAGCAGTCAACGGCGGCGACTGCGTGTTCTTCTCGACAGAGCGTCTGGCGCGCGTGGAGTCGTTCGAGGCCGGTGCGGGAACCTCGAGTTGTGCTCGCTGCAAGCAGGTGATCGACTCAGGCCATCCCGTTGTACGCTGCCCGGCCTGTGGTGTGGCACACCATCAACACGAGAAGGCAGAGCTGCCCTGCTGGACCGGCTATGAGGACCGGCCGTTCCCCACGTGTGCCAACTGCGATCACCCTGCAACTGTGACGGCTGAGTTTACGTGGAACCCCGATGATATCTAGGACCGACAGTCTCCCTGATGAGGAAACACCGATGGTTGACTCGAACTGCCAGAGCGGGGACTCGCGTGGAAAGTCTGTTGTGGCAGTCGGGTGTGGTAATATAGGATCGTACCTTATTCCGCACCTCGGTCGGATGCCAATCGTCTCCCACGTAATGCTGATCGACGCGGATATCTACGAACCCGAGAATCAATGCTCTCAGGACATCACGCCTGAGGATTTTGGAAGGCCCAAGGCGGTTGTCCAAGCTCACCGCCTTCGTCGTATCAACCCCGCGTTGAATGTGACGTCCTTCGTGCGTCGGATCCAGGACATTCCCCTCGGTCACTTGCGGTGCGATGTCGTTCTCGCCTGTCTCGATTCACGCGAGAGCCGACGGTACGTCAACGAAGTGGCTTGGCGTCTGGGAGTCCCGTGGATTGACTCCGGCGTTGAGCCGGGAGGTTTGCTCGTCCGAGTGCAGGTGTTTATGCCCGGGCCCGAGAAGCCGTGCCTCGAGTGCATGTGGGACGAACGGGACTACGAACTCCTTGAGCAGGCTTATCCGTGCCGCGCTGGGTCCGCCACGCCCGCGTCGACGAATGCACTTTCGAGCCTCGGCGCTCTGGCCGCCTCTCTGCAGGCCATCGAGTGCCACAAGCTGCTAACGGGACGTATTGACGGACTTCTCGCCGGCCGGGAACTCCTCCTCGACGCTGCGTACCACAAACATTACGTAACGACCGTGGGGCGGAACACGCGATGCCGCTTTGACCATGTAGTGTGGCCGATCATCAAGTCGGGATGGAACCCGGACACCATAACCCTCGGCGAGGTTCTTGAGGCAACAGGGGCAACGGTCGACGACCATTCGGTCTCACTTCGCGTCGAAAATCAGCCGTTTGTGACCAGGATCGCCTGTACTCGGTGCAGCCACGTCAGGAACACCCTGTGCCTCAAGGATCGGTTGCAGTCTGCGGATCGGACATGTGACAGTTGTGATGGCCAGATGATGCCCGTTGGTTTCGAGATGCTCGAAGCGTTGGATGCTCGTCATCTGCCTGAGCGGTGGCTGTCTCGCTCGCTTTCGAGCATCGGATTCAGGCAGGGCGACGTGTACACGATCGCTGGTCTGCCGGACGGGCCGAATAACTACTACGAGGTGGGCGAGTGAACAAGTGTGATTTCGGAATTCTTGGTTTTCGTAAGGCTCGCTGGCAGAGCGATTTGCGCGTCCGCGGAGCCTGTGACGGCCCGAGAACTCCGGAATGTGATTCCCGGGGCCGTAGGCTGGCGCGTTCGGATCATCTGTGTATTTGTAGTAGCCGGAGGGTCCACCGATGACGGACAAGATCTTGGAGGGCTATCTTCAGAGGCAGCTTGAGGAGGGCATGGGGCTGGCCGAATCCAGCGACCTGGTCGACCTGGCGCCGGCTGATCATGGATTGCCGCAGCGATACGTGGTTGAGTTCCGGTGCAAGGGGCTGGTGCGTCGGGGAGATGGAGATGATGAAATCGTCGAGGCCGACCGGTTTGCGGTGGGGATCCGCTTTCCGTCTGACTACCTCAGGCGGGCAGAGCCTATGGAAGTGCTGACATGGCTTGGCCCTCGGAACGTGTGGCACCCAAATATCATGGCGCCGGTTATTTGTGTCGGCCGCCTTACGCCGGGGACGCCCCTCGTTGACATCGTGTACCAGGTTTTCGAAATCATCACATACAACAAAGCCACTGTTAGGGAGGACGACGCCCTGAACCCAGCGGCATGCCAGTGGGCCAGACGCAACATGCACCGTTTCCCAATCGACAGGCGTGCGCTCAAGCGGCGAACATTACGGCTGGAAGTCACGGATCTTGGAGGGAAGGACTCGACAATGGGGAAGGGGACTACGCCATGATAGCCGCCAATCCCCCCATAGGCCGTGTGGGAGTAGCCCTCGCCGAGATCTCCAAAACAACCACTTCGCCATCGCCCGGTTTCTGGAAGTTCGCGCTGGGTGGCCGGAAGTCACTCACCTGTACGGCACGGGCGGAGGAAGGCTGGCTCACGCTGCGTACGCTTCTTGCGGGCGACCGGAGGTTGAACGCCACGTCTGCCGATCGCACGTGGCACCTACTCGGTCTTGGGGCAGGTCTTCCCGGCGGGGCCAAGTACGCCTTGGATGGCCGCAGCCGCATGTGCGTGCGGGCTGAGGTGCCAATAGATCCGGACGAGGGGGCCGATATCGAGCGTGTGGCCGAAGCCGCTGAAGGCTTCAGGGCCGCTGCGAAGCGCTATGGCGACAGGAAGAGGAACAGGGCTCACTCAGGCAACGGGCCGGCGCCGGTGCCTGCAGAGGGAGAAGATGCGTTGTGCGATATTGAGCGTCTGTGCGATGAAGCTGATTGGCCGTACGTTACGCGCAGCAATGGGCGAATCATGGCTGAGCTTGATGTTCCCGGACGGTTTCATCAGGCCATTATCGCGAAACGCAACGACGTCCTTCATATCGCAACTCATCTTCATGTTGGGGCGTCTGCTCCCCCGGTGTGTCGTCGGGCCGTCGGTCTGCTGCTGTTGACGCTCAATGGTGCGGTCCGCATGGCCCGGGCTGTCGCAGCTGACGACGGAGAATTGGAGCCTCGGATCGAAGTCGTGCAAGCCTGGTGTCCGACGGCTGCGCAACTGGTCCATGCGCTTAACGCACTGTCCGTTGCGTGTCGAATCTGCGGCAGCGAAGTCGAGGGCCTGCTCGATGAGATAGTAGCTGCAGAGTTCTTGAAGGCGCGAGGGTGGTCTTCGTGACCTGTCATATGGGTTTCAGTCTTACAGAACAGAGGAGAACTGACAATGAAATCACAAGGGGCCGTTGATGAGGCATCCGCAACAGTTGACTTTCAGGCTCTGGATGTGTCGGGACAGAAGCTTGTCGATGTGCAACACGTACCGACCGACTCGACAGTTGGGGAAGTGGTGCAGGGGCTGTTGCCACAAATGAACCTCCCAAGGAATGACGTCAGCGGGCGGCCGCTCACGTATCACGCTCGTCTCGAGCGGGAAGGGCGGCACCTGCACGCCTCGGAGGTCGTCGGGGATGCCCTGGAACCCAAAGACCGCATTGTGCTGCAGCCCAACGTAGATGCCGGCAGCCGCCTGGTGTAAGCGAGTGACTCAGCAGGTGATCGGCCATCAGGCATACCCACACATGTAGGGAGTCTCCCAATGCCCCAGACTGACTATGAGTATGGGATCGAGTTCATCAAGGAGGACGGCTCACTTATAGGCCGGCGTCAGATCGAGGAGGACTGGGTTCCTGCCGTCGAGTGCACGCACTTCGAGGGCGTTCGGGCAGGGGGTTTGCCCCCAGTGGTCTTCACGGGGCACAGTGTGATTCAGCCGGTCTGGCACGAGGAGGATCGGGAGCCATACGTTGCAGGGTTCGGCTGTAGGGTCTTTGCGAGCAACGGAGAAACGTTCTCCACGGGCTTTGCTGTCACTTATTTTCGTGCGTTTGCCCGGCGAGTTTCTGCTGGTCTCGTAGCGCAGGGGCTACTCAAAGCGGGCGAATCCTTTCGCTACCGTGTCTTTGCCTTTCCGCGGCAGGAGGTGCCTACGAGCGGAACGCCGCTGCCGCCGCGTTTTTCCGTTAGGGAGGTTTCTCAGCCGCTACCCTTGCGGGAGAGTTCGCTTGAGGAGCTACGTTTCGCATCCACACCGTTTGGCGAGGTGAACAACGAGATGATGCCCGTGTTGATTCCTCGCCACGTGCTAGATCAGGTGTCGGAGTTGACGTCTCAGTCGGGCGCTGAGGAGACTGGTGGGATCCTCATCGGTCATTTGTGCCGTGATATGCACAACAACGAGATCGCCTCCGTCGTCACGGCGCAGATCACGGCACGACACACGCACCGCGACTTGACCAAGCTCACCTTCACCAATCTCACGTGGACTGACGTTCAGGACGCTATCAATCTGCGGGATGACGGGGAGATCTACCTAGGGTGGTGGCATTGCCACTGTTACATGAAAGAGACCTGTAAGGACTGCTCCGGCCTTGCGGACGGAACCTGCAAGGCCAATGCAGCATTCATGTCTGGGGATGACTGTGCTCTGCATCGCACCGTGTTTCCCTGGGCTTATACGGTTGCCCTCGTGGTCAGTGACAGTCCCTGCTCGGGGTTGACCTGGGAACTCTTCGGGTGGAAAGACGGAATCATCTTCCCCCGAGGATTTCACATTCTTGAAACGTGGCCCGCCGATGCGCCGGACGAGGTCGCCTGCACTGCGAGAGGAGGAAACGATGCCGCGAGATCCTGAATCCTCGCTTCTTCGTGAAGTGTTGAGGGCATCCGGTGACAGCGCGCCAAGCCTGAACGATAAAGTACGGTTTGTCCGGGAAGTGCGCGCTCAATCCGAAGCCCATGCCGATCGCGTCGACCGCTTTATGATAGAAGATATCACTGGGCTGTACGGCGGACTGAAAGAGGCTGAAGCAAGTCAGCAACAACTCAGAAACCTGCTGGAGAAGCTCGGGGCTGTCCCGTGGCATCCCGCTACCTATATGCAACCAGTGCTGACCACAGAGGGGCCGCGGATTGTCGTGATGCACGGGAATTCGCGCCGTCTGGTCGGATTGGCCGATGGGGTGGAAGTGGACTCGTTGACCAAGGGCGATGACGTCTTCTTGGGCAACGAGCTGAACGTGGTCATGTCCAAATCGCCTTATGGCGTCGCGCCGTACGGCGAGATCGCCACCTTCCAGCGAAGGCTCCCCGACGGCCGTGTCGTTCTTCAGCGACGCGGAGACGAGGAGGTTGTCGTGGATGTTGGCGGTGCTGTGGAGGAGTTGGAGCTGAAGACCGGCGACTTGATTCGCTGGGATCGCAACTGCTTCCTCGCTCTGGAGAAGATGCCTCCGGCGGAGGGCAGTCAGTTCCTACTGAGTGAGGTCGCGCAGGTCGAGCGAGATCAGGTGGGGGGCCAGCATCAGAATCTCGAAATGCTCCTGGCCCTCCTGACCATGACCCTTGTGGCACCTGAGAAGGCGGTTTTGTACGGGCTCAACAACGGACGCCAGACAATCATCATGGTCGGCCCGCCGGGGTGCGGCAAGACCCTGATGGCCCGTGTGGCTGCGGCCGAGATCACCCGTCGAAGCGGAGAGCGGTGTCGCGTTGCCGTGGTCAAGCCCGGCGAGTGGGAAGATCCCTTCATCGGCGTCACACAGCAGAAGATCCGCAACTGCTTCGAGGCCATCGCGCGGGCGTCTGCAAATGGCAAGGTCTTGTTGTTTATCGATGAAATAGAGACCATAGGCAGGATCCGCGGCGGTCTGGCGGCGCAGCACGCCGACAAGTTCCTCGGTGCTTTGCTGGCCGAAATCGACGGTTTTGCGGATCGGTCCAACGTAGCGATCATCACCGCCACCAATCGGAAGGACCTGGTCGACCCAGCGTTGTTGGAGCGGCTGTCAGATGTCGAGATCTCCGTGGGCCGGCCGGACATGGCTGGAGCCCGCGAGATCTTCGGAATTCACCTCCCGCAAACGATTCCGTATAGCTCCAATGGAACGACAAGCGGTGAGACCCGCCAGCAGATCATCGATACGGCTGTTGCTCGCTTCTACAGCCCGAACGCGGACAACGAGCTGTGCCAGCTTCGGTTCAGGGATGGAAAGATCCGGACGATTGCTGCCCGCGAACTGGCGAGCGGCAGGTGCTTCGAGCAGGTTTGTCGGGCTGCGCGCGTGCAGGCGTTCTATCGGGACGCCAGCGGTGGGGAGGCAGGGCTGCGGCTGACGGATATGGAGTCGGCCTTGTCCGACACGATGGAGAAGCTGGCTTCGACTCTTACGCGAGCAAACGTGCACGCCTACATCTCCGACTTGCCGCAGGATGTCGATGTGGTCAGCGTCGAGCCAATCATCCGCAAAGTGAAGCGTGCGTATCAATACCTGAATCTTAACGTTGCTTGAACTGTCATACTGAGGGTCTGGTATGAATGAGGAACACGATCAAGCGACAGCTGCCATCGTGAACGTGCCGGAAGCAGTCCCCAAACTCTGCGGCGCTGATGTGGAGTTGGGCAACTTCGTGGAGGGCCGGGCGACGGAGTGGCGAGAGACGGGCACCGATGCCGCGTACGCCCTGCTCCGGGAGATCGAGGGACAGCCGCACACAGTGGGCTATGGCTACCCTTGCGGGACCGGCGCCTATGCGTCGCAGTGCAGTAATCGCTACGGGGACTACTATGGTGGAGCGTCGGATTATCACGGTGGCAGCGGTTACCGCTATGACCCACAGGATAGCGGTCGCAAGTATCTCGAGACCAACGGCGGATGTCTCTACATCGACCTTGGGCACCTGGAGCTTTGCATCCCAG
>CBDUZY010000114.1:0-7528 GCA_965371825.1 uncultured bacterium | reverse complement strand
GTCAAGGAGAACAGAACTCGATCGGTCCCGTTGAAGACGCCGTCGGCATTTGTGTCGAAGACGATCAAGGCATCGATATCATCGGCGCGGTGGAGTCCCAGTTGGAAGAACGGCGCGAAGACGGAAGGCGGTACGGGAGGCATGACTCCACATGTGGTCTCCAGGCAGGCCCAAAGAACCTCGTGGGCCTCCTCCGAGCAGGCTATCATTGTGCCGCCCAGATTGCGACAGTCGACGAATGCCTCATCGGCTTGTTGTCCACAGATGATGTGGCAGGGCGGCAGACCGCCGCCTGTTTCACGCCCGCTCGGGAGGCTGATCGTTCCGCTCTTCAGGGCGGCCCGTCCCTCCGGGGGTGGGGCAAAGACGAAGATGTCCGCACCGCTGGGCGACTCGTGACCGGGAAGATCGTAGAGTGAAGGCGATGCGCTAGTCGCCGAAAAGTAAATCGTATCGGATGGGGCCGCCTGGACCGCGGTGGCGTCAACTCGATCCTGCGACTCATTAACGACGTAGTCTCTGGCACTTGAAGGTGGAAGCGCCACGAAATCCGTACCACCTTCGTCGAAGTTGTTTCGGACTAGGACGTTGTTCAGCACGTCGACAGCTGCGATGACGTTTTGGCTCCCTTCCCGCAAGAAGAGCGACGTCGACATGAACTGATCACCGGCGGCCTGTCCCCGGAGGGCCTGGTCCTTCGCGTTGTACGGGACTCCGAGGGATACGAAGTGCGGGTCGGGGGCGGTTGCGCCGACCGAAACCGTATCCACGCTGAATAGCAGGGCGAAGGGCGCGACCGGCGGGACGTTGGAGTTCGCCACCGAGTGTGCATCCAAATCATCCGTGGAGATTCCAAACCCGAACGCCCACCCGGCGAAACGTGGATCCAGGTCCGGCGGGCCAAGCCCGAGGATCTCGGCCGCGCCGACGGTGGAATCCTGTACTTGCGGTGAATCAAGATCGTAGGAGAACAACGGTGCCGGCAAGGGATCGATAGGTGGATTGCCGTGTGTCGGAACCGTTAAACCGCAGAGTAGCACGCTGAGCGCCCAGGCCGATTTGTGCGTTCGTCGGCGTTTGGCACTGATTAATCCTGTGTTTCTCATGGGCTGTCTCCAGCGGTCCGGCATCGTTGTGAGCGGTCGATCATCATCAGGCCATCAGTCCTGCGTACTCTCGTCGTCGGTGTGTGATGTCGCCAGCCACAACGGCCAACCGGGATCGCTTCGCATTCTCTCCCGAATCGTCCTGGCATGGAAAGTATAGGCCAACTCGCCGTCAAAGGAACGATGGGCTTCCGTGATGTGCTCGAATGCCCGCTCGCTTCGACCGTTCGCCAGGGCCATTGCCCCAGCGTGGAGGTGCGCTTCGCCCAGGAGCTTCCTCGGCGACGTCGCGTCAGCCGCGAGTTCCAACAGCTCGTCAAAGTCAGTCTCTTCGAGGCAGTATGCGTAGAGCGCCTCTACCCATTCTTCCGACTGGGGTGAGACAAGCCCGGCGGTGTAGTCCACCGTGTCCGAGTTGGCCCTCAGCAGGGCATCTGCCACGTCGGCTTGGCCGAGCAGTCGCAAGCTCGTTGCGGACCAGAGCACGGCCTGGACGTCCGTTGGGTTGGCGGTGGCGAGCTCCCTGGTCAACTCCAATGCCTGCTCGAACTCTCCCATCTCGGCGTACACCAGCGCGGGATACACATGGGAATAGAATTTGCTGTCGGGACTGAAGGATTCGCAAGCTTCAAGGTCCGCCAGCGCGGCGGCGTACCGCCCGGTCCAGTAGTAAAGACGCCATCGATAATGGCGGCCTTCCCACTGTTCGCGTGAGCGGTCGGCCACGCTGATCGCCCGAGTTCTAGCCTCGATCGCCTCTTCGAACCTTTCCATGCTTCCCAGGCACTCCGCCTCCGCCGTGATCGGACGATCGTCGGACGGATCTTCGAGCTGACCCTTTCGAGCCCACCGGAGCGCTTCGGCGAAATGGTGTGACACTTCGTCCGCGCTCTCGCTGTCGGGATCAAGTTCGAGACTCTCCGCGGCGAGGCGGTGGGCGATGGACAGCAGATAGTACGGATACGCGCCGTAATGCCCGTGTTCGATCAGCTGCCCAAGACCGGCCTCCGACTCCGCGAAGGTATCGATGTTCCGCGTGACGTACATTTCCTGATTGTGCGCTCGGGCGAGGTGTAGAATCGCCTGCGGATAGAACTCGTTGTCGTCGGCGCGCAGGGAGTTTGCCTCACGGTAGGACTCCACCGCGACGCGCGGTTTGTCGAAGTGCGCCGCCAGACCCCGGAAGAACCACGCGTCGGGTGAGGCGGGCCCGCCGAGTTCCTCCGCATCTTCGAACGTCTCCAGCGAGGCTCCGTGATCTCCCGTGCGCCATTGAGCCCACGCCAGCATGTACAAAGCCCTTGCGTCGTTCGGGGTGTCGTCAAGGATGTCCTGGAGATGTGCTATGGCGGAAAGGTCCTCCAAAAACCCGAGGTCCGCCAGTGCCCAAGTCAGATCGAGCTGGTGTGAGTCGGAGCCGAGCTCCACCGCCCGCTCGATGTCGTCTATCACGAGCTCGGGATTTCGGTAATCCACATATGCAAGTCTGTCATAGGCGGTCTGCAGGAGGTCCGTTGCCTCGGCTTGCCTGGTCGTCGCTACGCTTTGAAAGACCCAGGCTGCGAGAACGAGCGCTATGGCCGTGGCTGCCATTGCGACGGTCGCAGCCTTGCGTCGGCGAGCCCATTTGAAAGCTCTCTCCATCGGACCGACGGGTCGGCTCAAGATCGGCTGATCATTGGTAAACCTGCGAAGATCCTCGGCCATGGCGGCCGCCGACGGACAGCGGCGGGCCGAGTCTTTCTCCATTGCTCGAAGACAGATCGTCTCCAAGTCGCGTGGGATTCGTGAGTCCAACCGTCTTGGTCGAAGTGGTTCCACGTTGCAGATTTTGCTGAGGACTTGGTCGCGCGAGTCCCCATCGAACGGGCGCCGGTGGGTCAGCAATTCGTAGAGCGTCGCCCCCAGCGAGTAGACGTCCGTGCGGTGATCGACGACGTCCAGGCCGCCGCGAATCTGCTCGGGTGAGATATACGCCGCAGTTCCCATCACCTCTCCGGTCATGGTCAAGCGAGGCTCGTCGGTGAGCTGTGCGAGACCGAAGTCCGTAATGTGCAACAACCCGTCTGTGGCGAGAAGCAGATTGTGCGGCTTGATGTCCCGATGGATCACGCCCTGGTCGGCGGCGTGGGCGAGTCCCTCCGCAACGCCGGCCACCATCCGGGCCAGCAGGCGGAAGTCCTCGAGACTGCGCGGGACTGAAACCGTCGCGGGCGGCCGGGCGTCCTCGACATCTGTCGTGACACGAACTGTGCTGTCCGACTCCGTAAGGAAACCGGACTCGCCCGATGATGACGCGGCGGACTGGGTGTGCCAGAACGTCGAGCTGAGCATCTCCGGTCGACTGCGTATAGCCACGTCGAGGCTCACGCCGTCGATCAACTCCATCGCGTAGTACAGGTGCCCCTCGTGTTCACCCTGGGCGTAGATCGGTACAACGTTCGCGTGTTTCAGACGAGCGACCGCTTGGGCTTCCGTCTTGAATCGCCGAAGCGCGACCCCGCTGCGATGAAGCGCGGAGGGCAACACTTTGAGCGCTACCTCCCGGTTCAGCGAGACCTGCCGGGCGCGGTAAACGATGCCCATTCCGCCCCGACCCACTTCTTCGAGGATCTCGAAATCGTCGAGATGTCTCCCCGCGGGAAGTGCCGCGCCCCACTTGGCACGCTCGAACGGTGACCGACGGCTTCGCGTTGGGTCAAGCCACGTGCTTCCCGGCTCGCCCAAACCTTGGGTCGATGACCCGAACGCCTCACGGACATCGGCCGCGAGCTGCTCATCCCCGATGTCGGGACTCCAACCACGCGGACCGGGAACACGACTGAGGGCGCACCCGCACGACGGGCACTCGATCCGCGCACCCTCCGCCCGGGCGGTAGTGCTGTACGTGCATGTCGGGCAAGCCAGCCGAATCACGGGATGCTCCCGGGCAGAGCTGCCAATCAGCCCCTTATTCTAAAAGACACCGAAACCGAGAATCTGACGCCGATTTTCTGCCGATTCCACCGGGCTAGCGTTTGGCGCTACACGGCTGGGCCTCTCCTTCCGGTCACATTCGTGCGTCGGACTCGAGCGAGGCTACGCGCTCTCGCAGCCGTTTGAGGATCCGCGTCTTAGCCTGGTAGACGCTGTCCCTGCTGAGCCCCAGGTGCTCCGCGGTTTCACCTACCGGTCGATTCGCCAGAACGTAGAGCCGAAAAGCCTCCAAAGTCACAGGCTCAAACTCGCTCGCAATCGATCGCAACGCCGACCGAAGGCGGTGCAGGTACTGCTCTTGTTGCCACGCGACGTCATCCACGGCGTCCGTCTTCGCCAAGGTGTCGAGTGTCTGGGGATCTAGCACGGACTCGCGGCGTTTGCTCCCGCTGGCTCGCCGCGCCAAAGCGTGTACGACCGCGGAACGCAGGTAGGCGCGAAACGATCCCTTGCGCTTTCCATGCTGAAACCCGTCGATCGCCTTGAACACGTACATCTCGACTTCCTGGACGACATCTTCAGCCGCATGGTGTGAAGCTCCCAAACGTCGAGCGTAGCTGAAAAGAAGTTCGCCATAATGCTCGTGAAAACGAGCCCAGCATGAGGTATCATGCCGGTTGCGAAGTCGTTCGAGAAATGACAGACGCGTCGTCCCCCCAGTGGTGTTCATGGCACCCTAATTATCTCAGGGTGGGGCCGTGGGGACAAGTGACGGCGCCGGATTTTGGGGCGAGGGGGGGCGGGAAACGAGGCAATCGACGCTCGGAGTGACGGAAACGCTCAGATTACCGGGCCTTCTGAAAATAGTCGGCCTGCGGCTGTCAGAGTCTCGGTCGTTCCGTCTTTCCACTGTTGAGGGTGACCGTGGGGTCGTCGAACTTTGTGGGCATCTTGTCCCGGGGCTTTGCCCGGACATGCCGGTATAGTCAGTGTTTGAGGAGTATCGCGATGAGAAAACCGGGGGTGTTGGTAGCGTTGATGTGCGTGGGGATGGCCGTTCCCGTCTTGGCTGAGCGCGATTCGTCCAAGGGCAAGGTACCCAGGACTCCACGAGGCGAGGGAGTTATCCCTTCGGATCTGTCCGGCGGGACCGTGGATGTCAAGGCGGACCAGCCGCCGGATCCGTGCAGGGACGCTTGCTTCCTCGAGGCCGAACAACTTATAGAAGAGTGTTTGGCCGGCGGGGGCGTGCTCGAGGTTTGCCTCGAGGAGGGCCAGATCTTTCGGCACGAATGCCTCGAAGCGTGCGATCCAGAGCCCTGCTGTCGGGAGCTTTGCGAAGAGCAGGCCGATGTTGCTTTCCAGGAGTGCATCGACGGCGGCGGAGAGCTGGAGTATTGCGAGGCGCTCAGGCTCGAAGTTCTGTGGGAGTGCGTGGAGACGCAGTGCGGCATGGGCCCGCCCGAGCCGCCGTGCGAGTTCCGCTGTCATCACGAGGCGGGGAACATGTTCCAGGGTTGCATCGAGCAGGGCGGTAATCCGGAGGATTGCGCCGAGCAGGCGGAGCAAGTCTTCCATGATTGTCTGATCAACGACTGTGGGGTGGACCCGCCCGAGCCGACGTGTGAGCACGTGTGCCACCGCGACGCGGAAGACGCGTTCAGGGCGTGCATGGACGAGGGTGGAACTGAAGAGGCGTGCGGCGATCTTGCGAGAGAACTTCTTCACACCTGCCTCATAGAGGTGTGCGGGCATGAGCCCCCCGAGCCTCCTTGCGAGCAGGTCTGCCACGGGCTTGCCGAGGCGGCGTTCGTCGAGTGCATGGATGCTGGAGGTACCGAGGATGAGTGCGGCGACGTCGCCCGAGAGGTCCTCCACACGTGTCTGGTTGACGAGTGTGGTCACGAGCCCCCTCCTCCCCCGCCGTGTGAGCAGGTTTGCCACCACGACGCCCACCAAGCCTTCCGTGATTGCGTTCACGCCGGTGGGAGTATAGAGGAGTGTGCGGGATCCGCTCTCGACGGTCTGCAGGCTTGCCTGGAGGACTGCGGTGTCGAGCCTCCCTGCGAGTTGCTCTGCGCCATCGAGGCCGAACAGGTCCTGAGTGATTGCCTGGCCGGCGGCGGTACGATGGAAGAGTGTGTTCCCATTGCCCAGGATGCCGTACGGGCTTGCCTGGAGGCGTGCCCATAGCGGTTTGATGAGCCGCATGTGAGGGGGATGCGTGCCAAACTAGGCGGCTTCGTGATTCCTAGTTCTGTGGGAGGCAGGGAACGGTGTTCCCTGCCTCCCTACCGTTTACAAGCGATCGCGCGTGAGGGGCGTCGGCGAGCCATGCGTTTCCACAACACGATACTTAGCATCGGCGCAATTACCGTTGCGGTCCTCGGCGCGAAGGTGGCCGCCGCAAGCCCCGGCACCCTCTATTGGGCCCAGAGCTACGATGACGAGATCGTACGCGCCGATGTGGGCGGTGATGCGGAGAGCCTTGTACAGTGGCCACAGGCGAGCGACGTCGCGGCAATCGCGCTCGATACCGTTGGCCGCAAGTTGTATTGGGCCCAGACCTTCGAGAACCGAATTCTGCGTGCCGGCTTTAACGGTGACAACGTCGAGACACTTCTTCAAGGATCACCGGTGACGGATCCGGTGGCAATTGCCGTCGATACCGTAGGTCGCAAGCTCTACTGGGCACAATCTTATGGAAACGCGATCGGCCGAGCGGACTTGGACGGCCAAGGCAGCGAGGTGCTCCTGGAGTTTCCCGACCTGGAGGCGCCGCCCGTTGCTCTCGCCGTGGACTCGGTTGGCGGGAAGATGTACTGGGCACAGACCGCCGGCGTCGGCGCTCTGGACGACAAGATTCTTCGCGCGGATCTCAACGGCGACAACCTCGAGGTGATCCTTGCGTATCCTCGCGTTACGGATCCCGTTGCCCTTGCGGTCGATCCCATCGGCGGCAAGGTGTATTGGGCACAGACTTCCGGTGTCGGCGCGTACGATGACAGGGTCTACCGGGCGGAGCTTACCGGCGGTGACACCGTGGAGACGGTTCTGCTGTACCCTCAACTTCTAGACCCCGTTGCTCTCGCGGTGGATCCGGTGGGCGGCCGCGTCTATTGGGCACAGACCTCCGGCTCATACTACTACGACGACAAGATCCTCAGCGCAGTCCTTACGGGGGGTGACACTGTAGAGACGGTTCTACAATGGCCGCAACTTGAAGACCCCGTCGCCCTGGCGGTGGTCGCCTCGACTCCCGAGCTGGTGCCGGCAATGTCGGGCTCATGGGCGGTGGCGATGACGCTGCTTATGATCGGTGCACTTGTGCTCGGCATGCGTCGGCGCAGTGTTCAAGTACTCGATGCCGCTGCACGGATGGGTTGAGTGCTTCGATGAAGACGGCCTTGCAAGTTCACATGAAAGTCTGAGTGAACGCCGCGGGCTTGGCCAACACCTGACGACCATTTCAGATCCATCAGCGGCATGGCTCTAGACGAACGACC
>CBDUZY010000113.1:0-7568 GCA_965371825.1 uncultured bacterium | reverse complement strand
TAAGATCGCTGCGCAGGTACAGCGGAACCGGTCGCCGACCGCCGTCGACCACCATCTCCGTGGTCCGTTGTCGCGACTTCGCGTCCTGCGATCGCCGGGGAGGCGTGCCCATCGCCGGGTGCTTGGAATGGGCGGTCAGCTCGGCTCGGATGACGCGAATTTCGATGTCCCGTCCCTGGTGACCGTAGCCGTAAGCTCGCCGGTGGCGGGCCTCGAACTCGCCCCGCGCCTCGTCGTCCGTGACGGCTGACACGGTGATCAGAGTCGCCTGGCCGGCGTAGCAAAGTTCCATCGTGCGGACCGGCGGAGCGAGCGCGGATGAGGCTATCCCCTCTCGAGCCATTGCTTGCCCAAGGTCGTCTTCGATCGAACGGAACGTTGCTTCAAGCGTCCTCATCGTCTCCGGACCAAGCGTTTCGCACACGCTCCGTTGGCCGATACGTTTGACATCCGCTACGCCGATGCCCACGGCGCTGAGTATTCCGGCGTGCGGGCTGCACAGTACGCGCGACATGCCCAGCGCCCGGGCGATGCTGCACGCGTGTTGGCCTCCGGCACCGCCGAAGGTCGTCAGGACGTAATCGGACGCGTCGTATCCTTTTGCAATCGAGATCTTCTTGATGGCCGCCGCCATGTTCGCGTTGGCGATCTTGATGAACCCTTCCGCGAGCCCGATCGGGATGAGGCTTGATTCGGTGGCTGCGTTGACCCGATCGCACATCTCGGTGAGGTTCCGCTCGACGACGGCGCGATCCAGCCGAAACGGAAAGTGCTCCGGAACCACGCGACCGAGGAACAGGTTGACATCGGTCACGGTGAGCGGTCCGCCTCGACCGTAACACGCCGGTCCGGGGTCTGCGCCGGCGCTAAGCGGACCGACTGAGAGCTTTTGACCGTCGAACGCGCAGATGCTCCCCCCACCGGCAGCCACGGTCTCGACCGCCAGCATCGGGGTCATGATGCGGACACCGGCTTTGACGGTCTCGTGTGTGTACTCGAATCCGCCCGGCGGCGGCTCGATCCGCGAGACGTCCGTGCTGGTACCGCCCATGTCGAAACCGATGGCCCGCGGAAACCCCGCCTGGCGCGTGACGTGGGCACATCCGACCACTCCGCCCGCGGGTCCGCTGAGGATGGTGTCCTTGGCCGAGGCGACCCCCGCGTCGATCAAGCCGCCGGCGCTGGTCATCAACCGTATGCGGGCCTCGGGCATCGACCGCCGCAGCGACGCGACGTACGCCCGGATCACGCCGCTAAGGTAGGCGTCGACGACGGTGGTGTCACCACGTGACACGATCCTCTCGAGCCGCGACAACCGTGAGGAGACGGAGACGTGGGAGAATCCGACGGCCTCGGCAATCGACGCAACCTTCTCCTCGTGGATGGGATTGACATGGGAATGGAGCAGGCAGATCGCCAGGGCCTCGATCCCGTCGGCCTTGGTGTGCTCGAGCTGTCGCCGAACCTGATCGTCGTTGAGCTCGTGCAGCACCTCTCCGGCGGCGCTCAACCGCTCGTCGACCTCGACGGCGGCGGCGGTCAGCTCGTCGCGTTTGCGAATGTTCAAGTCGAAGAGGGCTGGTCGATCCTGATATCCGATCTTCAGTACATCGCCGAACCCTTTGGTGGTGACCAGGGCGGTCTTGGCACCCTTGCGCTCGAGCAGTGCGTTGGTTGCCCGAGTGGTTCCGAGGCGAACGTCGACCGGACCGACAGGATCGCTCAGACGCCTTCCCATCAGGTAACGGATTGCCAGAACCGGGGCCTCCTCCCGTGACCGTAGCTCGTAGGCGAGCGCTCCCGACCCAAACGCCTCGACCGGTGTCTCGAGGAATAGTTCGCCACTTCTCGCATCGAATCGCGACACACGTGCACGGCTGCTCCGGCCCGGCTCGGTCGTGGATTGCTCACACGAACCGACCCGCAAGACCTCGTATCCGGTCCAAAAATCCGGCGGTTCGCCGACTCGTCTGGGATCCCGGATGCAACCGGCGTTCGAACTCTCCTCGGCTACGCCCCGGACCACGCCCGAACTGAGCAGTTTGTGGGTGACAACCTCGCCGTCGGGTCGCCGGGCGACCACGTCGGTGAACGTGCCGCCGACGTCGATGAAGAATTGCCAGTTCGCTGCGGACATGCAAGCTCAGATTGCTGAATGTCGAGCGGCGACTTCAAGAGAGAGAATCGCTCGCCCGTTTGCCTCCTTCTCAGTGAAACACACCGGCGGTCGCTACTGACCTCTCCCGTGACACTGCTTGTACTTCTTGCCGCTACCGCACGGGCAGGGCTGGTTTCGACCGACCCTGGGCTGGTCGCGGCGGATGGTTTCGACCTTGCCATCGGTACCCTGGGCGCGCATGGCGGCGCGCTCGTCGGCCGCGGCAGCCGCAAAACCCGTTCCGGTCGAGTCGGCATGGCGGAACGCGAGCGTCGCCCGCTTACCGCCTTGACCTGTTCCCTCCTCGCCGCCGGCCGTCGCCCTTACCTTGAAGATGATGTCGGTTACGCGATTGGCGATCCTCGCCCACATCTGGGTGAACAGCTCGCGGCCCTCGATGGCGAACTGGCTTTGCGGGTGGGTCTGATCCCCGCCGAGCGGGCGCTGCATGATCGCCGACTTCAGGTGGTCCATCTCCAGGAGATGATCCTTCCACGCCTGGTCGTAGATCCGGAGCAGCACGTATTGCTCGAGGCGGGTAAGCTCCCAGCGCAGCATCTCGCGGCCTTGGGCGAGAATCGCGCCCCGCACGTCCCCGTCGGCGGTCTGATCGAACCGGTCCTGGTGCCACGCCCGCCCGAACCGTTCCTTCGCCCACTCGACGGCGACCTCGCGCTCCTTCCCGGCGATGTTCTCGTCGACCTCTTCCTCGAGCTTGCCCCCCAGGAATTCTTCGTTCAGTTTGACAAGTGTGTCGCGCAACTCGCGAGTATCGCGTCCCTGGATGTCCTCCAGCTTCCAGTCCGCGCGGAACTTGCCGTTGACCCACGCCTGGACCGCGGCCACGGCGGCGACGTTGTCCGTGGTCTCCTCGGCAAACGCCCGGTCGAGGCACCATTCGACCGGGTAGGATATCTCCCGCTGCCTGTAGGCGTCGCGGACGCGCCGCTCGATTAGCGCGGCGATCTCCTGCTTCGGTGTCTCCAGGAACTCCTCGACCTCGACTTTCACGCTGAACTTCGTGCGGGCCCAGTCCGCCAGCGCCCGGTGGGGGTACTCCTGATCGAGGTAGATGACGATGCCGTCGAGGTTGACCTGCTCGTTGTGCTTCTTCGCCGCTTCGAAGAGGGTATCCTCGATGTCGCTCGGCTCCATCTTCCGCAGTTGGTTCTGCGTCATCGAGAGCTGGAACGCCCGCCGGGCCCACTGCAGAAGACCGCCCACGTCCCACTTGCTGGGCGGTTCCTCGGGATCGATGTACTCGCCGAGTGACGTGCGGATCTGGTCCTGAGCCTCGTCCAGCGCTTTCCGCCGAATGCTCGCCTGCGCCGACTCCAGATCGTCGACCTCGATGCTGTCTTCGTCGATGGTCAGGTCGAGGTTCACACGGCACCACTCGGCGATACTGGTCCTGTCGTAGCGGCCGCTCAGATACTGATCGAGCGTCGTCTGAATCGCGTTGTCGATCGTGTCGAAGATCAGTCCGGGCAGATCGCGCTCCTCGAGGATTCGCTGGCGAGCCGTGTAGAACTCCTTGCGCTGGAAGTCCATCGGCTCGTCCCATTCGAGCAGGTGCTTTCGCGTCGAGAAGTTTCGTTCCTCGACCTTCCGCTGAGCCCGTTCAATGCCCTTGGTGAGTCGTTTGTCCTCCAGGCTGCTCCCTTCCTCGAACCCGAGCTTCTCCATCCACTTGAGCATCCAGTCGGGCATGAACAGCTTGAGCAGATCGTCCTGCAGGCAGAGCGAAAAACGCGACGAGCCGGGGTCGCCTTGTCGACCGGCCCGGCCTCGGAGCTGGTTGTCGATTCGTCGGGCCTCGTGACGCTCCGTCGCGATGATGTGCAGTCCGCAGGGCACGTTGACCGGACACACCTTCCGCCCGAGATCGGGAAACCTGGGATCGATCTTCGGTTTGAAACAGTGAGCGCAGTTGGTGTCCGGGTCGTACTCCTCGCAGTGCATGCAGCACTTGGTGATGCCGACGGGAAACAGGTCGCTCGATTTCGCCCCTTCGGGCATCTTCTCCGGAACCCTGCACTTCTGGTAGACCACGCCCGGACCCAGCTTGATGTCGGTTCCGCGACCGGCCATGTTCGTTGCGATGGTCACGTGACCGCGCGGGGTCTTGTCGCCGCCGGCGGTGGGAACCATGCAGAAGCCCGCCTTGGCGACGATGTCCGCCTCGCGAGCGTGGTTCTTGGCGTTGAGAACTTCGTGGTCTATCCCATACCGTCGTTCGAGCAGTCTGGAGAGCTTCTCGGAGTTCTCCACACTCGTGGTGCCCACGAGAATCGGGCGCCCGTGGACCAGGTCGCCCATGGCCTCGTCGTAGGCCTCGCACATGACGGCAATAACCTTGCTGTCGCCGAGCTGGGCACCGTGGAAGCGTCGCAATGCCTCCTTGACCCTCGCCGCGGCCTGCCCCTGTCGTTCCATGATCGGTTCGAGAGCGGTCAGGGCGTCCGCGAGGACGAAGGGATCCGCCGGACGCCCACGGCGCTGTATCTCGAAGATCTCGTCGACGATAGAGGCGTATTTCTGCTCGGTGTCGCGATACATCTTGTCGTTGTGATCGACGCGGTTGATCGGTCTGTTCGTGGGAATCTCGACCACGTCGAGCTTGTAGATTTTGTCGAACTCGGTGGCTTCGGTAAGTGCCGTCCCGGTCATCCCCGCCTTGATTCGATAGAGCTTGACGAAGTTCTGGATGGTGATGGTGGCGAGGGTCTGTGTCTCCTCCTTGACACGAACACCCTCCTTGGCCTCGACGGATTGGTGCAATCCATCCGACCATTGCCGACCGATCATCAGGCGGCCGGTGAACGGATCGACAATGATGACCTCGCCGTTTTGAACGACGTAGTCCTTGTCGCGATAGTAGACCTTGCGGGCCCGCAGAGCGTTTTCTATCAGGTGCGGCCACTCCATGTTCGCACCGCCGTACAGGCTTCCGATGTCGAGTAGATCCTGGGCGATGGTCACGCCGTCGTGGGTGATGCCGACCTGCTTGCGTTCCAGCTGGACTATGAAGTACTTGTGGTACTGCTCGGCCGGCGGAACGTTCAGGTGGTTGTTCTCGAAGATCTGGATGGCTTCGACGTGATCGTCGGTTAAGAAGTCCGGGCCGAGCGTGGGTACGTCCACGTCGGGCTCGTCCGAACCACTTCCCTCCGAACCACTTCCCTCCGTGCCAGTCTGGCCCACGCCATCGCCGGCGGGGTCTTTCGCATCGCCCGAATCGTCGGTCGCTTTGCGCTCACGTTTGCCGGTTTGTCGCTTCTTCTCCTTGTATCCCAGGATCGACATCGCGTCCATGAGCTTGGGGATGTTGAAGGTCTCGCCCTCGAACTTCGCGACGGTCGACATCACCCGGCGATCCCACCCGGCTTGCCGGCGGACAAGCTCCTCGGCCACCTTGTCCGCACGCGAGTAACGGGTCACGTCGTCGTGGGTCGGACCGGAGATGATCAGCGGCGTACGGGCCTCGTCGATGAGGATCGAGTCGACCTCGTCGACGATGACGAAGTCGAGCGAACCCTGGACCTGATCCTCCAGTCTTGTCTTCATGTTGTCGCGGAGGTAGTCGAAGCCGAACTCGCTGTTGGTTCCGTACGTGATGTCACAACCGTAAGCGTGGTGGCGGATTCCCTCGTGCCCACCGGGGTCGACCTGGGATTGGATGTACCCGACCTCGACCCCGAGTAGTTCGAAGATCGGGGTCGCGAATTCGGCGTCGCGTTTCACCAGGTAGTCGTTTACCGTGATGATGTGGACCTTCTTGCCGGCGAGCACGCTGATTAGGGCCGCGAGGTGGCACACGATGGTCTTGCCCTCGCCGGTACGCATCTCGGCGATCTTCCCTTCGTAGAGGACCCGGCCGCCGACCAGTTGGCAATCGAACTGGCGGTGCTCGCGGGCGCGGCGCGAAGCCTCGCGGAGCACGGCAAAGGTCTCGTGGCTGATCCCGGCCTGATCGAGTTCTTCGATTACCGAGGCGTTGCGCTTGCGGTATTCACCGCGATAGTGCTCGTCCAGGCGCTGGGAGGGCTCCAACGACTGCCACCATCGGTCGAGCGGCTCGTATTGCCGCCCGATGCGCTCGCGCAGTACGTCGGTGCGTTGTTTCAGGTCTTCACTGAGCTCGACCCGGATGCGCTGAGCCAGCTCCTCTTGTTCCTCTTCCGGAGTCTCGTCAGGAGGTTGCTCGGCCATTCGCCGGGCGAAGTTCTCGTCGAACCCGTTGCGCAGCTCGGGTTCGATGTCCCCAATGGGGCCGACTTGCCGCCGATAGACCTTGAGGAGACGCTCATTGCGCGATCCGAAGAGCTTCCTTGGAAGCGGTTTGAACACGCTCCAAAGGAATGAAGTTACGTCGGCGAATGACATCGCTCATAAACCCTATGTGAGATCGGACGATTCAGTGGGGAAGGACCACCGGTTTCGCAAGCCGTCGCGCCGTCGAGTCATCCAAGCGCGCGGGCTCGCACTCTCTGTGAGCTTGTCGAGGGGCTATGGGCCGTAGAGGCCACCGATCCGGGAAACCGTTATTTCGCGTAGGCAACGAACGTCGACGACGCTGGCGACTATTGGCAGCGGCAAGATACTGAACCGGGCGACGCTCGCCGAAGGCGTGGTTACGTTGGGTGCGGCTGTTACGTCCGCCGACTCAGCCGGGGCCAGGGTCAAGACGGTGTCGGCGGTGCTCCAACCCGCCGCCGCGGATCGACTGCGCGGCTCCGCCCGGCTCCACGGGGCAGCCAGGAAGCACGCGACCAACGCCAGGCAAACCTGGCCGGCAATCCGCACCGGGCAAACCTGACCGGCGATTCGCACCGTATGAGCGGTGCCGAAGCTGTCCGTGTCCCTCTGATCCATCGCGGAGGATTATACACGCCCGCGGCGTCTGGAAAAGGAAGCCCCGCCTGATTCCTTCTTGGGAAGCAGCCGGGGCGTGGGAATCTGTCGCCGGCCAGCCTCAGAACCGCGAAGGTCGCGGGTCCATCGACTCCTGGCGAAACGCCTGTTTCTGCTAGATCTGTGCAACTACTCCGATTCCGCCCATGCAGCATGGCACACGGAGCTGACCAGTTGCGGATCGTCGGTTAATCGATTCCAGGCTTCGATGCCGGCTTCATACAAGGCGTCGTGATCTGCGTAAGCGCGGTTGGCCAAGTAGTGGCTTTCCAGATAGAGCCATAACAACTCCGATAGAGCCATACCAACTCCATCGGGTTGAGGGTTGAGTTCCGGTGAGTAGGGTGGAAGCGGAATCAGGGGGGTTTGTGATAGAATCGGCGGGGGCCGGTGAGGCCTGCGTGTGTGCGAATCGCGAGCAAAACGGACAGCCCCACAGGGGCGCGATAAGCCACCCTAGGGCAGCGCCCTGGGTACCCTTGGCCGACATCAAGGG
>CBDUZY010000112.1:0-7574 GCA_965371825.1 uncultured bacterium | reverse complement strand
GTCTGGAAGCCGATGATTCCAATGAGCATTCCACCGCCAAGGGCGCAGATCAAATCGGGGAATCCGGTCCACTTTCCGAACTGGGCGCCGATGAGGCCGCCAGCCACGACGAACGCCGCCGTCATCCCGAATCGGGCGAGCTTGGCGCCAAGAACGCTAAGGACGATTCCGGCGACGAGGAAGATCAAACCGGCGATGATCGGCTCGGCCAGGTTCTGATAAGGGGCGTGGTTGACCGCGAACTGACGGGCCTGCTCGAGTATGGAAGTGAGTTCGTCCATGGCTGAATCCCTCTGGAACCTACGCTTATTCTACAACCTCTTCGCGTGTCGAGGCGTAATATTTCGTCCGCCGCGGCCGCGAAGCGGGATTGCGACCCTTTGCCGTGCCCCTAGCCCGGAATCGTGTACCGGTCCGAAAAAGTCGAGACATCGATCACCGCATGGCGGGCGTCCGCCCGGCCCGTTTTTGCGTAGTTTTGCCGAAGCAGGGCGAGCTTCTGCTCGGGCAGGTTCTCCTCCAGCTCGAGCCCTGGGGCCGATCCCCACCGGATCCTCCCGCCGGCCCGGTCCGTCGCCAGCTCGATGTGGCATGTCCGCCGATCCCGACGCCCCTCGAAATTGTCCACCAGAACCGCCGTGATCTGGTCGGCAAATGGCTCGCGGGCGATCGCCCTCAGGACCGCGATTCCGGCTGTCAGGTCCTTTCCGTCCCAGGTAGCCCCGGCCTTTGGCGCGGGCGTAGCGACGCCTTGGATGATCCGCCAGGTAGGGTCGTTGGCGTACGTTCCGGGAAGTCGCACACCTTCGCCGTCCACCAAGACGAACTCGGTCCCCTGGTGGACCATGGCGAACGGCTCGCGATAACGGGCACTGATCTCGAATCGTCCGTCGGCCATGCGGCGCACCCGATCCACCCCCGCGACCCAACCGACCGTCGCTAGCTTCCCCGCAATCTCCTCGCAAAGGCGATCGTCGGTCCAGTCACGTGCCCGGAAACCGTGCAAAGCTCGGTCGAGATCGCTGTCGGCGAGCCCGATCATTTGCCTCGGGAGATCGGTGAATTCGAAGGTCGCGTCCGGGCGCTTGGTGAGGATCAGGCGATCCACGTGCGCTTCCAGTCGGGTTACGCCGACAGCGCCTGCAAAGACTCCGGCCAACATCGCAACCGCTATCGCCCCGGCGGCGAGCAGGCGTCGTCGCCGCGTCGGATCCATTGCCGACCACCAGCCGCGCTTGTTCGTCTTGCGTGGTCGCTTCTTCGATTTTCGTTTTCCTGCCATCTGCGATTCAACCCGGTGAGCTGATCATTCCGTTTCGCGGTCGTAGGCGGTTCGCCTTCCCACCGGTTCAGGACGCACTTTGCCGTGCCTACCAGCCTGCTGACGAAGGTGTGGCACGGGTTTTCAACCCGTGCTTGCACCGGTTGGAAACCGGTGCCACATCTGTTCGGTGCCCTTTTTCAACAGGCTGCTACTCCGCGATACTCAGTACTCCGTTACCGATCACACGACAAAGACAGCTCGACGATCATCTGGCAAAGGCGGTCGAAGCTGATCCCTACCTTTGCAGCCGCCTTGGGCAGCAGCGAATGGCTCGTAAACCCGGGGATGGTGTTAACCTCCAGAACGAACGGTTCGAACGTTGTGGCCTCCACCATCCAATCGACACGCGAAAAGGCCGCGCAACCAAGCGCCTGATGAGCGGCAAGGCTCAGCTCCTGCACGCGTTCGAGCAGGGCACCGGGCAAATCGAGATCGAACAAGTACTGCGTGTCGTCGTCGAGGTATTTCGCTTCGTAGTTGTAGAACTCGCGTTCAGTACGTATTTCGCACACGGGAAGCGCTCGATCACCGAGGATCCCCACGGTCAACTCCGGCCCCAAGATACATCGTTCGACGAGCGCCTCGCCGTAACGGCCCACGACATTGGCGACAGCCGTCGCGAGTGCGTCGGTCGTTCGCACGATAGACGTATCGACGCTGCTCCCCGACGCTAAGGGCTTGACCACGGCGGGGAGTGCCACGCGGGCTGCCAAACCGTCGAGCGCCGGCGAACTGACGACTTCATAGGGCGGCGTGGGGATCCCTGCCTCGCCGAATCTCCGCTTCGATTCCGCTTTGTTCATAGCCAGTTGCGATGCCGCAGCGCCGGACCCGCAATAGCGAAGTCCGCGCCGGTCCAGCTCAGCCTGCACTTTGCCGTCCTCGCCGAATTCGCCGTGCAGGGCGATGAAGACAAAGTCCGGCGCACCTGAGGAGGGTTCCAGCGCGGACAGATCATCGGGGCTGATGTCCCGCATGACGGCCCTGTGTCCCAGGCGGAGCAACGCCTCGTTCACGGCCTTACCGCTGTTCAAGCTGACCTCGCGCTCCATCCCGGGTCCACCGGCGAGAACAGCGATGTCCAGCGCGCTTACCGGTTTCCCATCGCCGTCTGCTCCGGCGGAAGCTGACAGGGTCTTCCCTGTCCTTGCAGTGTTGGTCTTGACCTCGGCCGGTGCCATCACGTGTCGCTCCTCGAAGACATTGGGCGCCAGACTTCGATCTCGATTTCCAGTTCGGTGTCGAACACCTTGCGAACGCGTTCACGGATGAGATCGATCAAGTGGAGCACGTCCGACGCGGTGGCGCCCTCACCAGCGATGATGAAGTTGGCGTGTCTCTCGGAGACCCTTGCCCCGCCGATGCGTGCTCCTTTGAGACCCGCTCGATCGATTAATGCACCCGCGGACCCGCCCGGTGGGTTCTTGAAGACGCACCCGGCGCTTTGCTCCGCAAGCGGTTGCGTGCGTTTCTTTTGAGCGAAGTTCTCGTCGAAGGCTCCTCGCACGCGCTCCGGATCGTCCTCCACAAGCTCGAGCTGCACGGCCAGGACGATGTGGTCGCCCAGGTCTGATTGGCGATACCCGAACCCGACGCGGTCGTGCGGCCAGGTTTCGATCTCGCCGTCGGGGCGGAGCACTCGTACTTCCCTAACGACCCGGCCGAACTCGCCGCGAGGCCCACCGGCGTTCATGCGAACCGCACCCCCGAGCGTCGCGGGAATACCGGCCATGCTCTCCAGGCCGCTTAGTCCAAGATCGCTGCACTCTCGGGCAAGGGGCATAAGGTCGACGCCCGCGCCGGCCTCGATTCGTCCACGATCTCGCTTGACTTCACGAAAGGCGGGCTGGTCCAGCCTGACCACAACACCGTCGACGCCGTCGTCACTTATCAGAACGTTTGCCCCGCCGCCTAGGACCTTGACGGGCGCACCTTCATCCCGGGCCCGTGTGAGCAACCGAGCGAGCTGCTCGGCGTCACGCGGTCGGAACAGGTATCGAGCTCGTCCCCCCACGCGAAACCACGTCTGTTTCCCCAGGGGTGCGTCGCGCTCGATCTGATCGGCAAAGTCGCTCAACCAGCTCATCAGCTACTTTCCAGACATCTCCCGCTCCCATCGTCACCACCAGGTCGCCCTCGCGCAGATTCTCGGTGAGAAACTCGGCCACGTCGTCAAAGCGTGACAGATAAATGGCACTGCCGCCGCGGGCGCGGATTCGCCGTACGAGTTCCTCGGACCCCGACGATTCCGATGAATCATGCATCTCTCGAGCACCGTAGACATCCGGCACGATGACTTCGTCGACTTCGCGGAACGAGTCGGCGAATTGGTCCATGAAGTGCCGCGTTCGGGCGTACTGGTGCGGTTGGAACACTACCCATGTCCGCCGGGGCTCGTAACGTGACCGGACGGCTTCGATTGTTACCTTGATCTCGGTCGGATGGTGGGCGTAATCGTCGAGAATCGTAACGCCTCGCCCGCGACCTCTCCACGTCATTCGCCGATCGACTCCGGCGAAGGTCGGAATGGCCTCGGCCACTTTCTCCGGTTTAGCGCCCGCTCGGCATGACAGGGCGATCGCCGCCAGGGCGTTGGCGACGTTGAATCGACCCGGGATGGTCAGGTGCGTCGACATGAACCATGACCCCCGCAGGGCAACGTCGAATCGATAGCGCCCGCGGTCGCTGTGAAGGTTATACGCCCGCCAGTCGGCACGATCCGAAAAGCCGAATGTCTCGACCGCGGCTGCGGCGCCTGCGACCGCCCGCCCGACCCGTTCGTCATCCGCGTTGCAGACGAGCACCCCGTCATCTTCGACGTTACGTGCGAAGCTGCTGAACGCTCCGACGATCGCGTCCACGTCGCGATAGCAGTCGAGGTGATCCGGCTCGATGTTGAGGATCGCGGCGAACCGTGGTCGTAAGTGAAGGAACGACCGATCGAACTCGCAAGACTCGACGACCAGGTGGGGCCCCGAACCCAGCCCGCTGTTCCCGCCGAGCTGCGCCATGGATGCCCCGATCAAAAACGACGGGGCGAGACCGGTCTGCTCGAGCACGTGGACGCACATGCCCGAGGTCGTGCTCTTCCCATGTGTGCCCGCGATTGCGATCCCTTCGCGCGTGCCCATCAGCTCTCCGAGTAGCTGGGCGTACTTGAGCACGCGGATGCCACGGCTCTTTGCCATCGCGAGTTCGGAGTTGTCGTCGGGTACGGCGGCGCTCGCCACGACGAGGTCGACGTTGGGGTCCAGTTGAGACGCTCGATGACCTATCGAGATCCGGACCCCGCGCGATACGAGTCGGCCCATCCCCTCGAACAAAGCGAGATCGGATCCCGTGACGATCGCGCCGAGATCACGCAGCAAAGCGGCGGCTCCGCTCATGCCGCTGCCCCCGATTCCGATCATGTGGACCCTGAGATCGGCCGCCCGCTCAAACGTGAGACTTCCCGGGCGGCACACAGGCGATCGGCCTGCCGTAGCTCCCTCTACGTCGGGGTGCATGGCGATCCCTCGGGCTTGTCAGGATGATGAAAGTACGAGTGCGGTTGTCGCTTACAAAGCCCGCTCACCGCCCACGTAGCGGGCCTCAATCGTGTATATCGGGTGCGCTTACAAAATGCCTCCACCGTTTAGTCCGGCACCTTGCACCCGCGCCCCTCGGCCAAGCGAAGAACATGCCCGGCGATCTCTTCGGCAGCGTTGCGACGTCCCATGTCTTGCGCCGCCGACGCCATCGATGAGCGCAGCTCGTCGTCGAACATCAGCTCTTCGAGTACGCATCGCAGCGCCGGCCCGTTGATGTCGGGGTCGATCTCGTCGACCACGATCTGCGTTGCTCGCGTCCGCGCCAGGCACCTTGCGTTGGCCAACTGATGTTGATCCTTATGATACGGGTACGGCATGAGAATGGAAGGGCGGCCCAATGCGGTGATCTCCGCCAGCGTCGAGGCCCCCGCTCGCGAGATAACCAGGTCGCCGGCGGCGAGTGCCTCGGCCATGTGATCCGTGTAAGCCAGGACCGTAGCTGCCGCACCGCACCGTTCGTAGGCCACACCGATGCGTTCACGGTCATTCTCTCCGGTGAGGTGCAGAATCTGCCAGTCGGTCAGCCGCGCCAGGAACTCGCCGTTGGCGATCACGGAGTCGTTGATTGACTTTGCACCTTGCGACGCGCCCGTTATCAGTAGCGTCTTGCGACATTCGTCGAGTCCGAACCGCTCCAGGCCGGCCCGGCGGTCGACGTCGTTGAAGTCCGACCGGATCGGACAGCCGCAAACGACGAGCTCCGTGCCGGTCGGCATGTGATCGGCGGTGATCGGCCACTGGGCGAAAACGGCGTCCACCCGAACGGCCAGGTGTCGATTGGCGCGGCCTGGAAGGGCGTCGGGGTTCAGGATGGCTGTTGGAATACCCGCTCGCACAGCCTCACGAACGGCTGGAACCGATGCCAACCCACCGGTGCCGATGACGACCGAGGGAGTGTCGGTCAAGAACCGGCGTCGGCACAGACGGCTGGTTCGGCGGAAGTCCAGGTAGATGCCGGGCCAGCGCCATGGAAAGCGCGATAGGGGGGTTAGATCCTGCTTGACGACCTCACAGTCGAGCCGGTCGAGGATGTGCTCGTCCACGTGGCGCCTCGTTCCAAAGAACGCGAATCGCACGCCTGGGACCCGGCGACACAACGCCTCGGCGATGGCGATTGCAGGGTATAGGTGCCCGCCGGTCCCACCCCCGGCGAAAGCGATCAGAGGCGACTTTGCGTTCTCTGCTCTGTCGGCGGTCATACGCCTTCCCCGCGTTCACGGGCTTGATGTCGCGAATGCCCGCCGCCTGCCGAGCCCTGGGTCTGAATCCCAAACGGACGCGGCGAGCTGCGAAAGTGCGATCGTCGAGCCTCACTCTGAATTCGCGATTCCGTCTTCGGGCTGGTTTTCGCCCCGGGCGGCAATGGCCGCGAGTACGCCGACCGCAACGCACGTGGTGATAAGCCCGCTCCCGCCAGCCGACAACATCGGCAGCGGCACGCCCGTAGTTGGCACCCACACCGTCACTACGGCGATGTTCATGGCCGCCTGCAGCGTTACGAGGAAGGTGAGGCCAAAGGCCAGCAGTCGCTCGAAGGGCGACCGCGCCATCCGCATGGTGCGCAGACCCACCCAGGCGAATGCACAGAACAACAGTATTACCAGAGCGCCGCCGAAAATGCCCATCTCCTCGCAGAGAACGGCGAAGACGAAGTCCGAGTGGCTCTCCGGAAGGTAGCCGTACTTCTGAATACCCGCTCCCAGGCCCGTTCCGAACCATCCGCCCGACGCGATTGCGGTGAGGGACTGGAGGGGCTGATACCCCTTCCCTTGCGGATCGTCCCAGAATTCGCGATACGCGGCGAGGCGAGCTATCCGGTATGGGGCGGCGAACAGCAGGACCGCCAAGCCGCAAGCCCCCGCTCCACAGAACAGCAACAGGTGCCGCATTGCACAACCCGCCACGAGCAGCATCGCGCCGGCGATGCAGGCCAGCAGGGCTGCGGTCCCGAAGTTCTCCTTGCCCACGAGAGCCAGGCAAATACCGATCGCGATCGCGGCTGGGAGAAAACAGGCGCGAAACGACCGCGGCGAAACTGACCGCTCGGCGAGAAACCAGGCCAGGAACGCAACCATGGCGAGCTTCGCCAGCTCGGAGGGCTGAAACCCCGCATTGATGCCGATCGGCGCCAGGCGGAGCCAACGATGCGAACCGCGGTGCGGGTCCGCAAACCCGGGGACGAGTGCGAGAGCCAGAAGAACGACCGCCGCAACAAAGAGCAGTTGACAGGCGCGGCGGCGGACCAACGCCGATCCCAGCGCCGCGGGTGCGATCCGCGCCGTAATGAACATGATCGCGATTCCCGCCAGGGCGAAGATTACCTGCCGGCCGAACGTAGTCGTCCACACGCGCGGGCCCAGTAGCGGCCGATCCAGCCCCGCCGTCGCGGACGCCACGATGATAAGGCCGATCGAAATCAGTGTGGCTGAGACGAGGATGATCGCCCCCGGTCGGCCCCGCTCACTCTGAGTGAAGTTGTTCATCCTTGAACCGCCTCGCTAAACCGCCAGCCGCTCCCTTGAGACCTTTCGCCCCCGCGCCCCGTTTCCCCTCCGTCCCTTGCCCTTTTCTTTATCGAAGCTTTATGGTCGCCCGCGCCAGGAAGGCGAACATCGAGGCCATCAGCCAGAATCTGACGACGGTCTGCGGCTCGCTCCAGC
>CBDUZY010000111.1:0-7579 GCA_965371825.1 uncultured bacterium | reverse complement strand
TACGCCGCCGATCTCCTGGCCGAGCCGGCGGAAGACGATTCACTTGATGCCCGGCGCGTGACACTTCTGAAGAACCCGCAGTATGCCGACTCACGCGAGCGCCTACTCGCCACGCTGCGATCGCAACTGCTACGGGAGCGGTACAAGTTCGACCTCGAGTGGATGCTGGACCTGATGGTCAACCAGTACGGTCCGCTCGATTGGCGCAATGCATTCTCCCATTCGCTCTACTGGTCAAGCTGGGGCGACAAACTCGCCGAGGGGCACGCGGCCAGCGATGAGGTCGACGCGATGAACACGGCCAGGTTCGTGTTCTTCTCACTCCAGAATCTGATCGCCCGGGGGCGGGTCACTTTGTGGCCCGACTTCGACGACCCGTTTTCCTCCTACATAGAGCTGACGCCGGACACCCGCTACATTCCCTACCTGTACGAAACCTACATGCGCCTCGGCAAGCAGCAGTTCGAGGACGACCCCAGGTATGTCGAGGGTACGCCGGGTCCGAACTACATGACCGGATTCGTCACGGCCATGCAGAACTGGGTCGAGCTGCTGTACCTCGAAGGTGGCGAGGAGAACCGCGAGCAGGCCGAAAACTACTACGCCTGGTTGCGCGAGAACAACCCGCACCCCAACGGCCGCACACAAGAGCGGTATCTAGTCACGCTCGACGAGTTCGTCATGGGCGACCTGCTCTCCCAGCTTCAGACGCACCGAGCGGCCACGGCCATCATCGGCAGCTTCGTTCGCCGGGGACTCAAGCAGTTCTCACTCGGACAGATGCAACAGGGGTTCGCGTCGATGAAGCGTGCCAGACAGTGCTACGACTTCTGGATGATCGATACGGAGCGCGACTTCAACGAGCGACGCATGTTGCAGCCTCCCGAACTGCAACTCGCCAACCAGATCGAAGAATTCATGCAGATGCCCAAGTACGAACCGCTCTACAAGGCCCGGTTGTGGCGAAGGTTGCCCCTCGGACAGCGGCAGATGACGTACGATCGCCTTAAGCCGCTGTTCAAACGCATCTGCGAAACGCGGGACCCGCCTTGGTCCATGGGGCGAGCGTTCCCGGAGCCCGCGGGAATGGAGGGCGCCCGTGAGCGCGAGATCGATTTCCGCGGCAGGCGAAGAGAGGACGTCGGGCAGGGCAAACGCTATAAGGAGTAGACTGCTATACGAAGGCCGCCCTAAACCGCGGGCGGAATGGAGTCCCGATGTGTCGGGCGGCCGCGCCGAGTGCAACGAAGCCGTCACCTGCGCCGAGTGGCGTGGCGAAGAAGAACGCTCAGCCGGCTACAGATGAATTCGCGGAACGACCTCACATTGAGGTGCTTCAGGCGGAGCATGGGCCCGGCGACGAGCTGACCCTGCACGTCCGGCGCGTAGCGTACCTCGTGAAAGGCGATCGCGTCGCTGGTGACCGTCCCCTGTAGCTGCGTGCGATACTCACCCATACCGAACTCGAACTGGATCTCCCGCCCGCCCTCGAGGAGATTGGACGCATCCATGTGCAAGGCGATGCCCGCCTTCGAGTACTTCTCCACGAGTTCGACGAACGCGGGCACCAGCTCGTTTACGGTCAGCGCGCGCAGCGATTGGAGCGGATCCTGCATCGGGGTTGCCACGGTTCGGACCTCGCGGCGCCGGCGTTCCTCGAGTTGTTCGAGAAACACGTCGAGCTCGCTCTCGGCCGATTTCTTCGGCCTGGGCGGGATCCGGGTCTTCTCGATCAGTCGTTGGTATTGGGTTGTCGATCGGCCTTGCTCGCTCACTTCGCAGCTCCATGCCCACCCAGGGCCGGCACGATGCATCCGGGCGAGCACATCGAGTCGGTCGTCCCCCACGTGCCGCCGGGAGTTGGGGTCCGGGCACCGCCTTCTGCGGGCACTTTTCGCTCTATGGTGTGATTTCGGTTTGCGCACGACCCCGCTTGAGCCGGCCGGCACGACCAACCGGCGTCGGCGAGGTGTCCGCATACTAGTCGCTCGCTGCAATAATTCTCGGTCCGTGACGGTCCGATAGAGCCGCAGTTGCAGTCTACACGTCAGCCCATAATTGACATTGGGCCGGGCTCTACGTAACATCCTGTGTTACTAGGTTACGAGCGAACTGCGTTGCCATCGACGGTAAGATACCCACGTGCGCGGTCCGTTCGGACCCGACTTTCACACGAGCGCAAGTCCGGGAAAGGCCTCTGTGCGGAGCGGACGTTTTGCCGACACTGCACGTACTCCAAGGGCCCGACAAGGGGCGTACGTACGAGACGCCGGACGAACCGGCGGTCATCGGACGATCCTCCGACCAGATTCACTTGTCGGACCATAGCGCCTCGCGCCGGCACGCGGAAATCCGTCAGGCCAACGGCGCGTGGATGCTGGTCGACCTCAACAGCTCGAACGGTACTTATCTAAACGGGCAGCGCCTGGTGTCGCCCACGGCGCTCAAACATGGCGACCAGATCAGGGTCGGCGGGACGCTGCTGGTTTTCAGCGGTCAGGAGCACGTCGAGGGTTTCAGCGGCCCGCAGATGATCCGCGACCTTGTCGACTTCGAGCTTACGAGCACCCCGGCCGGGTCCGCTATCCTGTCAGCGGTCAGTGCATCGTCCGAAGACAGCGTGATTATCCAGCCGCCCGAGGCCGCCGACGCCGTCGCCGCCTGGAACGTCGTCTACAAGATCGCAGAGACAATCGGCAACATAGAATCTATCGAGGCCTTCCTCGAGCGCGTCACCGACATCCTGTTCGACCACGTGGTAGTCGACACACTGGTACTTCTCATGCGTGACGAGGAGTCCGGCGAGCCGACGCCGCGCGTCATTCGACATCGCACACGCGAGCGCGACCGCAAACCGAAGATTGTAACCTCGACCACGATTATCGAGCATGTGATCGAGACCAAGGACGGCGTGCTATGCGCCAACGCAATGACGGACGAGCGGTTCACGGAGGAGAACAAGCACGACAGCATCCACAAGCTGGGCTTGCGGAGCATCATCTGTGTGCCGGTCATCGCCCGGGAAGAGGTTCACGGCGTATTCCATCTCGACTGCTCGATGTCCCACCATACCTACACTCAGGAGCAGCTCCGACTGGTGGTTGCGATCGGGCGGCTCGTCGGGTTGGCCATCGAGAACACGCGTCTGTTGCACTCGCGCGTCCAGACGGAGCGTCTAGCAGCCGCGGGAGAAGCCGTCGCCTACCTCTCCCACCACATCCGGAACATCCTCCAGGGAATGCAGGGCGGAGCGGACGTCGTGGAGCTGGCCATCAAACGCCAGGCCTTCGACTCGATAACCTCGGGCTGGCACCTGGTGCGTCGCAACCTGGATCGCATCTACATCCTGGCCATGAACATGCTTACCTTCAGCAAGGATCGAGAGCCCAACATCGAGACCGTCCAGCTCAACAAGATCATCGAGGATGTCATAGACCTGGCACACGCGAGAGCCGACGAGCACGGCGTGATGATCCTCACCGAGCTCGAGGACATGCCTCCGATCCCGCTCGATCCCGAGGGCATTCACCAGGTCATCCACAACATCGTGCTGAATGCCATAGACGCCGCGCCGGAAAAGGACGGCCGTGTCAACATCGCCACCGAATACCACAACAAACCCACCGAAGTGATTCTCACCATAAGTGACAACGGGTCCGGTATCCCGGAGGAGGAGCGAGGACGCATTTTCGACCCCTTCCACTCGTCGAAGGGACAGGGCGGAACCGGTCTGGGCCTCGCCGCCGCACGGAAGATCATCGCCGAACTCGACGGCAAAATCGAGGTGACCGGTGCCGTCGGCGAGGGGACGACCTTCCACATTACCCTACCAGCCGTCCATGTCCGCCTCGCGGACAGCGACAAGACCCCCGGCCCGGCCCAACCGAAGTGACAATTGCACGGCGCCGACCGTGTCGGGCGGGCGATCCACCTGCCTTGACGAATCCGTCATGTCCGCCAACGAGTCTACCCCGGTCTGGTCATCGACATCGGGTCCAGGGCTTTGTCGAGCTCGGCGTCGCTCATGACCTTGTGCTCTTTGGCGACTTCGCGGACGGTCTTGCCGGATGCGAAGGCCTCCTTGGCGATGGCTGCGGCCTTGTCGTAGCCGAGAATCGGTGCGAGGCTCGTGCACATAGCCAACGAACCTTCGATAAGCTCGGCGCAGCGCTCTTCGTTGGCTTCGATGTCTGCGACGCAGCGGTCGGCGAAGACGCGCGAGCCGTTGGCGAGCAAGCGGACCGACTCGAGCAGGTTGTGGGCCATCATCGGCATCATGACGTTGAGTTCGTAGTGTCCGTCGCGACAGCCGATGGTGACGGCTGCGTCGTTGCCGATCACCTGGGCACAGACCTGGATCAGCATCTCGCTCATCACCGGGTTGACCTTGCCGGGCATGATGCTGCTGCCTGGTTGGGTGGCGGCGAGCTTGATCTCGCCGATGCCGCATCGCGGCCCGCTGCCGAGCATGCGGATGTCGTTGGCGACCTTGGTGAGGCCCACGGCGATCGTCTTGAGTTGGCCGCTCACCTCGCAGACGGCGTCTTTCGACGCTTGGCATTCGAAGTGGTCTTCAGCCTCGACGAACTCGATGTCCGTGGCGGCGCTTAGGGCCTCGCACACGCGCCTGCCGAACTCCGGGTGGGTGTTGATGCCGGTGCCGACGGCAGTCCCGCCGATGGGCAGCTCGCGCAGGGCTCGCACCGCCTTTATGGCCCGCATGGCGGCAAGCTGAACCTGGCGGGCGTAGCCGGCGAACTCCTGGCCCAGACGAACCGGCGTGGCGTCCTGCAGGTGGGTCCTTCCGATTTTGACGATCTTGTCGAAGGCCTCGGCCTTGGCACGAAGAGCGGAGCCCAAGTGCTCGAGGGCCGGGCACAGGTCGAACTGAATGGCATCCGCCGCGGCAACGTGAATCGCCGTGGGAATCACGTCGTTGGACGACTGGCCCATGTTAACGTGATCGTTGGGGTGGATCGGATCCTTCGAGCCGATCTTGCCCTCGGCGAGCTCGATCGCCCGGTTGCTGATGACCTCGTTGGTGTTCATGTTGGTGCTGGTGCCCGATCCGGTCTGGTAGATGTCCAGCACGAAGTACTTGTCGAGCTTGCCGTCGATGACCTGCTGAGCGGCGGTGACGATCAGGTCAGCCAGCTTGGGGTCGAGCTTGCCCAGGTCGCGGTTGACCTTGGCGGCCGCCTGCTTGATGAGGCCCAAGGCGCGGATGAATCGCCTCCCGAACCGGTATCCGCTTATGGGGAAGTTCTCGACGGCCCGTTGCGTTTGCGCACCCCAATATGCACCGGCAGGTACGGTCATCTCGCCCATGCTGTCTTTCTCGATCCGTGTTTCGCTCGCCATCACGGTACTCCTTCACTGATCTCCAAGGTCTTCTCGTCGATTGTCGACGCCGAGCGATCCTAACGCGCCACGGGCGAAATGGGTAGCGAGGCGGGTCTGGGCAGGTTCGCGCCCGATTCGGGGCGGAGGGTCCGTCGCGCTATCCCGCCTGGGCAGCATCGCTACAATAGCTGCGTGGATATGGTAGTCGCCGAGAACCTCGTCAAGGTCTTTCCGATGCCCGACGGGGGCGAGAAGAGGGCCGTCGACGGGTTGAGCTTTAGAGTCGGCGAGGGGCAAATCTACGGGCTGCTCGGACCGAACGGAGCCGGCAAGACGACCACCCTGCGCATGCTGAGCGGGCTTATGGCCCCGACGAGCGGATCGGCGTCGCTTGCGGGCTACGACGTCGCCACCAATGCCCATGACGTCAAGCGGGTGCTCGGTTTCCTGACCGCCAATACAGGTCTGTACCAGCGGCTCACGCCGCGCGAGCTGCTGGTTTACTTTGCCCAGCTACATCGCATCGAGCTCAGGGAAGCGCGGGCCCGTGCGGATCATCTGATCGGCTGGTTGGGAATAGGCGACTTCGCCGGTCTTCGCTGCGGGGCCCTTTCGACCGGTCAGAAGCAGCGGGTCAACATCGCCCGGGCTCTGATCGCCGATCCACCGATTCTGGTCATGGACGAGCCGACGCTGGGGCTGGACGTGTTGAGCAACCGCGTCATTCTCGAGTTCATCAAGCGCGAGCGCGACGAGGGCAAGACGATCATTCTCTCGACGCACTACCTCGACGAGGCCGAGGGGATGTGCGACGTGATCGGTTTGCTGCACAACGGGAACCTCGTGGCTGAGGGCGACCTGGAGTCGCTGCGCAAGGCGACCGGTGAAGAGCGTCTGACCACGATCTTCCTCAAGACAATTCACGCCGACGACGCGCTCGGAGCGCAGAGCGGATGAGGTATCCCCACCGCATACATACGATTTACGTCAAGGAGCTTATCGATATTCTGCGCGATCGGCGGACTCTGATCGCCATGATCGTCGTGCCCATCGTACTGTACCCGCTGCTGATGCTCGGGTCGGTGCAGGCGGTCATGTTCCAGGGCGAAGCCATGATGCGCGAGGAGTTCCTGATCGGTTTCACCAGCGAGTACGACCGCATACGACTGGCAAGGATGATAGATGGCGACAGGGCGGTTCTCGAGCAGCGACTTGCAGTACTCGATCCGGAGTCTAACGAGGCGCAGGGTCTACCGGTTCCGCTGGATGACGCCAAGAGCACGGAATTCGGGTCTCGCGAGCAGCTCGAGGATGCGATCCGGGGCCGGCAGGTGCAGGTCGGTGTCATCTTCGAGGAACAAACCCTGATCGGCCTGCCGCACTATGACCGCCAGGTGGGTGTCGAATTGCTGGCCGACGTCGAGGAGATCCGCGGGTATCACGCCAAGCAGCGAGTGGAGGGTCTCCTTCTCCGCGTGCGCGACCGGATGGTGGGGGCTCGCATGGCCCAAGAGCGACTGCCGTCGGCTTTCATCGACCCCTTCCCGATCACGACTGTCGACCTGTCGTCGCCGCCTTCGGTGCTGGGTCAGATACTCCCGCTGATTCTGATCCTCATGACCATAACCGGGGCGATCTACCCGGCGATCGATCTGACCGCCGGGGAGCGCGAACGCGGCACACTCGAGACGCTGATGGTCTGCCCCGTTCCGGTGATCGATCTGATCGTCGGCAAGTTCCTGGTGGTGACGACGGTTGCGATCATGGGGGCGACGCTCAACCTCGCGAGCGTAACAGCCACGGTTTACTTCGGCGGCTTCGGCAGTTTGATCGCCAGCACCGGCGGTGAGATTCCGCTCGGAACGATGGTCTTTATCCTGCTCTCCCTGGTTCCTTTCGCGGTGCTGATGTCCGCCCTGATGATCGCGGTGTGCAGCTACGCCCGCACGTTCAAGGAGGCCCAGAACTACGTCACGCCGGTGATTCTCGCGGTGCTCATACCGGGCGGAATCGCCGCGTTCCCCGCGACTCGCCTCGACGGGATTATGCTGGTCATGCCCGTGGGCAACATGGTCCTTTTGACCCGAGAGCTTCTTCTCGGGGCGACGGTTCCGATCTGGCACGTGGTTCTCGTTCTGCTCTCAACGACCCTCTACGCCGGTGCGGCAGTGGCCATCGCCGCCAGTGTGTTCGGCAAGGAGTCCGTGGTCTTCGCCGATGCGGGGTCTTTGCGCGG
>CBDUZY010000110.1:0-7593 GCA_965371825.1 uncultured bacterium | reverse complement strand
GCCGGGCCGCCGCCGACGTGGCACTGTCCGCACTCCGCCGCCCAGGAGAAGGCCGCCAAGTCGATCGAGGACGCATTGGCGTTCGTGTGACCGGCGGTCTGACGATTGAACCCCCCGCTCCCCCCGGACCAGCGACCGTACATCCCCGCGCTGCGATTCCACCACCGACCGTCGCCGAAGAAGTCCTCTTGCATGATGATGTTCCCGGCCGTGTCGGTGAATCCCTGCGAGAAGTGAGAACCGCTCGATATTTGATTGACATCGTGACACCCGACCGTGCCGCACGTCTGCCGCCCGCTGTAAGGCGACGTCGAGCTGACCGTGAGCACGTTGTCGAACTCATCGCGCAGGGGGATGGGCAAGTGGCCGAGGACACGCATGAACTGGGCGAAGTCCTTCAGGTCGATGTCGGCGTCTCCGTCGGAGTTGAACCTGACTCTGCACTGGAAGGTAACCGACGTGTCGCCCGGGCCCGAGGCATCAAGACAGACCTTCAGGTTCACATAGTCCAGCAGCCCGACGTACCCGTCGCCGTCGGAGTCGCCCGAACCAGCAAACGCCGTCGCAGCCGTGCCAATCGCCGCGAGGCAAACAAGCGTCGCAACCCCGTTCCGATGCCGTGTGGTCATGTTCCTCTTCCTCCCCTGGGGCGCACCTTTTCCGCTCGACAGCGGATCTCGGGGGTGGGTGCCTCTTATGCCAACCTCCGCACGCGCCGCGGGCGCACATCCCCCTGTTACACATAGCTTAGGCAGCCTCATCCACTATGTGAAATCCTTCTTGCGAGGCCGATAAGGCGGCCTCTCGAGCCCGAATCGATGCACCGATAACGCGCCAGGGCGAGGGGCTGGGGTTCGGTAGGCATTACGCCAGTCGGCCGCCTTGGCAACAGGACAGACTACGTTCGCACGTTCCCGTGGCGCTGTAACGGAAGGACTCACTTGCACGGCGGTACTCTCCCCGGTCAGGGATCCGGAGCCGTTCTACGGATGGGGACAAAGTGTCAGCGTCGAGTACCGGCAAAGCATCCCACGTTCGTCCATCGAGCGTGCGACCGTTTCGCTTCTTGTTGGCGCCGCCCCATTGCTTGAAGAAGAAGGGGACGCCGCTCGCCTGGCAGCGGTCGCGGATTTGGATGACCCATTCCTCGCGCATAGGCCGGGCACCGGGGCCGGACTCCCCGCCGACGATCACCCAGTCGATCTTGCGAAGCGGAAGCCGCCCGATCGGCCCGAGCAGAGGCTCGACGGAGAGGAAGCGGACCTTGGCCGGGATCCGCTGGAGCGTCCGGGTACGATGGACATAGTCCGCGTTCTCGACGCTGGCCCCGAGCCAAACGTTGTCAGGCCACGGCAGCTCGCCCGCGAAGTCCAAGGCGATCTCCGGGCGCTTCGTGAGCACCTGAAACTGGTGCCACGATGTCTCCTCCATGACCGAGAACACACGCTTGACGAAAGGCAGCCCGACGCCCGCCTGAAACAGATCGCTCATCGAGTTGACGAAGATCATCCGCGGCTTCTTCCAGCGCAGGGGGAGCGTGAGCATATCGGGATGCACCGTTGGCTCGAAGGCGTTGCGGTATTGGCGAACGCCCATCGCTCGAAGCCGCTTCGACATACGCTCGGCGTAGCAATGCTTGCATCCGGGGCTCACCTTCCTGCACCCGGTCACCGGGTTCCACGTGGCCTCGGTCCACTCGATCTTCGACCCCATCGCCATCCGCCCGTCTCCCGATCAAAATCCTAACACAACGTCGCCCGTTGTCAACAACCGCGTCCCGGGTTTGTTCATAATCGGCGCTCCGAGCCAGCAAGAGCCAACCGAATCCCAGCGCCGCGAGGCTGCGACTCAGCGTCCGCGCCGTTTGCCAGGTGCCGAGCGAACTCGTATACTCCCCAGTGCGTATCGTATCAGGTTCACGGGAGGCCAGGTCGGCAGGATTACCGGATTGAACACGACACTCGGCCTCGCTCAGTCAGATCTCCTCCAGGGAATCCGTTATTTCTTCGAGCAGGCCGCCGATCGACCTGTGGTCACCCTGATCGAGCTGCTGCTGATCGGCAGCGTGGTCTACGCCATCCTGCGGTTTCTCGAGGGGACGCGTGGGGCGAGGCTGGTGCGGGCGGTCCTTATAATCCTGGCGGTTAGCTTCGCCGTTGTCTGGCTGGTCGCGGAGCGATTCGCGTTCGAACGCATCAACGCCCTCTACCCGTATTTCATCGTGTCTGTGTTCCTCGTCTCACTTGTCGCCTTCAACGTGGAACTCCGCCGCCTGCTGCTGCGGCTCGGTGAGGGTGCGTGGCTCCGGCAGTGGCTCGGGCGTAGTGAGGATTTCGTCGAGCCGATCGTCGTGGCGGTTAGGCGACTCAGCAAGAAGAAGATCGGCGCGATCATCGCCATCGAGCGTAGTGGAGAAGCGGGTGCCATCGCCGAGACCGGTGTTCGACTGGATGCCGTCGTGACCGCCGAGCTTTTGGAGACAATCTTCTGGCCGGGAAGTGCCCTCCACGATCTCGGTGTCATGATCACCGAGGGCCGCGTTCGAGCCGCCGGATGTCAGTTTCCGCTGACCGACTCGGACGACGTCGATCGTGCATTGGGTAGCCGCCATCGTGCAGCCGTTGGAATGAGCCAGGAGACCGACGCGGTCGTTGTGGTCGTCAGCGAGGAGACTGGGAATATCTCGGTTGTCGTCCGCGGGCGGCTTCGCCGAGCGATCCCTGGTTCGGAGCTTAGAGAGATACTCGCGACCGAGCTGGCAGTCGCGGTACGGCCGCCCCCCACGAGCGCCGGACCCGCCGGGGAACGAAAACCTCCGACGAGCGCGAGCGACGACGAGGCGGAGCACCCGTCCACCACGGATGTCGAAGTCGACAAGGCACAAAGTGGTGGGATCGAAGGCGACGCGAGGCCATCCTCGGGTGAGGGTGACGCACCGGCGTCCCTTTCAAATGCGGAAGTAAAGGAGGAAGCCCACAAGGATGGTGCAGGCCAGGCTGCTTAGCATGACGGCCGTTCTGACGGCGCTCATCTGGGCGAGTGCCGACAGGCTCGTCAACGAAACCGCCTCGGTGGACGTGTCCATCTCGTCCGTTCCGTCCGCTGCGGATTCCGACATGTTGGTCCGCCTCGGATCGGCACCCGAGTGGTTCGAGGTTCAGATCTCCGGTTCGCGCAAGATCATAGACGCGGTCCGAGCCCGTGGAGCCTTGAATGTCCGATTCCCCGCCCCCGAGCTCCCGACCGGTCCGGCAACGGTTTCGTTGGATCGCGCGACTCTCCGGCAGGAGCTCGGTAAGCGATACAGCGAGTTCGACAAGCTACGCGTTGTCGGCGTGACGCCCAATACCATGCCCGTGATCGTCGACCACATGGTCGTCAAAGACGTCGAAGTGACCGCGGACAGGCTGGCCCTCGCGTACGATGCCCAACCTCAGCTTCAGCGCGTTTCGACGACGGTCCGAATGCGGGAGAGTTACTTCATGGCACTGCCGCCTGGTGAGCCGCTGAGAGTCGAGATAGGCCCCAACGTCGAGCGGCTCCTCGCGGATAAGCCTTTTGGTAAGAGCGCTACAGTCACCGTTCCGCTGGACACGCGTCCATTCGGACCGGACGCCGAACTCGTTCCGAACGTTATCGAGGCCACCGCCACGGTCCGCGCCGATCGGAGCACCGAGCAGATTCCCACCGTACCCGTGCTCGTAGCCGTGAGCTTCGCCAACCTCGACAGGTCGGTGAGGGCGGTCGACCGCGCCGGTGCGCCGCTCTCGCTCGTGACGCAGACGATCACGGTTAGCGGGTCGACCGACGAGGTCGCCCGCCTGGCACGCGGAGAGACTCGGGCGTACGGAATCATCCAACTCAAGGAAGACGATCTGCAGGACCTCGGCGTCCTGAAGCTGGTTACTCCCGAATATCACCTGCCGCCGGGCGTTTCCCTGGCTATTGAACCCCAACCGATCGAGCTGCAACTCATTGTTGCCAGTGGCAATGGATCTTCGCACTGAGCGTCGTTACGCCGCGTAGTTACCCAGACGGCGACGTGAAAAGTACGAAATCGGCGGGTTGAGGTCTTGACGAGCGGGCCATCGGCTGTATCATTCGACGCGCGGTGACGATACGTGTGGGGAAAACACCCGTTACCATTCCGAACACGGAAGTGAAGTCCACACGGCCGATGGTAGTCGAAAGGCGAGAGTAGGTGATTGCCGCATTTTTTTATACCCGCCTCGGCGGGTATTTTTTGTCCGTGCGTCAGCGGTTACTCCGGGACCGTACAGGTTCGGCGCGGGCCGACCGGCCTCGGGCGACCTTGATCCACTACGCGTGACCGACGCGAACGGCTCGGTCCGGCGTAGACACTAACGCGAGGTGTACGATGACTCTTTCAGCCCTGTTCGCTGCTTTGTTCCAAGCGCTCATACCGATCCTCTTACAGATCATCCTCAGCTTCTTTACCGGCGGCGCAGCCTAGACGATTCGCGCTTCCTCAACTAGCCGCACCTAACGGATCGGGCTCAACAGCTCGATCGACACCCAATGTCTGCGCGGGCGACATCTTGCCTTGATTGATTGCATCCATCCGAGAAACAGCAGACAGGTTCCGGTCCACGGGCTCCAAACAGCCTGTCACCCCGCCAGTTCGGCGATGATCTCGCAGCCGCGTTCGAGCTTGTCGTTCGGGGCTGCGTAGCTGATACGGAAGTGGCTGTCGCGCTCGCTGAAGACGTTGCCGGGGATAAGCAGCAGGTTGCGCTCGATTGCGGCCTCGATGAACTGGGTCGAGGTCTTGAACTTGGGGGGCGTTTTCGGGAAGACGTAGAAACCGCCGGCCGGGCGGACGAACTCGACGACGCCGTCGAGTCGCTTGCACACCAGATCCCGCTTGGCCCGGTAGTCAACCACCAGGTTCGACACGTCGGTATCCATCGCCACCAGCCCGCCGAGCTGGGAGGGCTGCGGGGCACAGACGAAGGTGAATTGCTGCAGTTTGGCCATCTCCGTGATGACGTCGGTCGGACCGGCCGCGTAACCGAGACGCATGCCGGTCATGGCGTACGACTTGCTGTAGCCGCGAAGGAGCAGGGTACGCTCCGGGGCGAAGCCGACCGGGCTCGCCGCCGGACCGTCATAGGTCAGCTTCGTGTAGATCTCGTCGCTGACGATGAGCAGATCGTGCTTGCGGGCGAGTTCGGCGAGAGCCTTCATGTCTTCGGGTGAGTACACGACGCCCGTCGGGTTGCCCGGCGAACCGACGATGATCATCTTCGTTCGCTCGCTGATCGCGGCCTCGAATCGCTCGGGATGTAGCTGGAAATCGTCGTAGAGGTCGACCGGAACCGGCACGCCGCCCGCCAAACGCACAAGAACCTTGTATGACACGAAATACGGATCGCCGATGAGCACTTCGTCTTCCGGATTGAGGCACGCGAAGAGGGCGAGCACCAATCCGCCTGAAACGCCCGACGTCACGAAAAGGTCCGGCGACCAGTCGAACTCGTCCTGGAGCTGTGCGGCGATCCGCTCGCGCAGCTCCGCCAGTCCTCGCGTCGGCGTGTAACCGTTTCGGTCGGCCATCACGGCGTCGCAAACGGCCTCTTTTACTTTGAGGGGAACCTGGAAGTCCGGCTGGCCGATCGACAGGTCGATCGGGTCCTTCAGCTTCGCAGCCAGGTCGAAGATTCGGCGTATGCCGGACGAGCCGATGGCCCGCGAACGATCGGCGATGAACTGTTGACCCGTCATGGCCGTCAGACCTCCGTTAAATGCTCCGGGGGACGGATGCTTCAGACGCACAGACCGTCAAAGACGCTGGGCAGCGGTAACCGGCGGCGCCGTCAACTCCGGAAAACCGTCCTCTCGAGAACGCTCGTCCATCCGCGCATCTCGCAGGCACTGGGAGCGGAGTCTACTCTTTGGCCTTTTCCTCGGTCGCCGCGGCTTCGGCGCTATCCGCCTCGGCCTTCTTCTCGGCCTTGGCCTTCTTGCCGACAGCCACCTTGCGGTGCGCTATCTTCGGCAGACCGTTCGGTTTGCTGTCCTCGGACCACATACCGTTCTCTTTCATGTGCTCGATTCGCTCGGCTCGCGTGAGCACGTTGCGATGCCGCCTGAGCGACGACGTTGACTTTAGTGACTTATCCAGTGACATTACCTTTGGAACTCCGGTCTACCAGTTGTCGCGTTTAAGCGTCTTGAAATACCCATCGAACTTATAACCGCCGCCGGCGGAATAGTACCTTGTACCGATTGTCCGCACCTTCTCGAGAAGCTGTTCAGCCATGCGTTTCTGCGTTGGGTCGGAGCGGTCATAACCCTGCGCGGTAATCAACTGGACCCCGCCGCCGGGTAATCGGACCGTCGCGGTCTCGATCCCGCCTTCTGCCAGGAACTCCCGGGCCCGGCCGGCGTCGTCCGCATGTCTGACGGAAAACTCCTGGGCAACTACGTACGTATAACCGCGGATCCATTCCGCCGCCGCCGGTTCCGTGGATCGTGCGTCTCCGTCAGTTGTGGCCTGGGCACCGGTTACGTCGCTCGCGGGTGGCCCGGTGCCGCCGGTCTCCTCCAGCAATCCGCCGACCAAGTACGTTACCGGTGGAGTGCTGCGAGCCGCCTCGATCTCGCTGGCCGTCCCGGCGGCGTACGAAGCTCGCCCCGCATCATATCCCGCGCGAACACCGCTATCCTCGCCCCGGCTATAGCCCCATCCGTAGATGGCAATGAGCACGACCGCCGCGGCGAAAACTGCCGCCGCCCCCGTCGCGCTCGTTAGGGACACCAGAACGCGGTCCCCATCCAACTCGAGAAGCCGAGCTGAACGGGCCGTCGCCTCGCCCGTCACCGGCCTGTCAGAGGCCGCTACGACCGGCGTTGGCGCGGGTCCCTGTAGCTCACCCATCCGGCCATCTCCGGTGGGCTGAGCGGTAGGCGCCCCGGCCCCCTGGATCCCATTGGCCGCCGGATTGTCGGATTCCTCGAGCAAGTCGAACAACGACGGACCGCGCTTCGACTTTCGCATTGTCCTCGCCTCCGTGCTCCCGAAAAACGGTACCGGTCAGGATACTGGAAACATGGAGGTTTTCATGTCCACCGGCGGACCGCTCATCGTTCAAGGTCCCCTGGAGCCAACCAGACCGGTGCTTGCCTGTCGGAATCGCCACTTCTGCCCCGGGCCGTTGCTATTGGTGTGGTTGCGATGTATACACCTTAAGCGCCGGGGCGATTAGCTCAGTTGGCTAGAGCGTTCGGATCACACCCGAAAGGTCACAGGTTCGAGTCCTGTATCGCCCACATCTTACAGCGTTGGTTTGGTCGGCCCGAGGTAGGACGATCCGCAAGGGCCGCAGGTGGCGGGGAATGGTGGTCCCGCGTGCTTCGATTGCCCTTCATCGCGGCCGGGTAAGTAGTGTGTGCGTCGAGCGGATTTATCACATCGGACCTGCCAACCGATCCGAGCGGATTTGCCGAATCTGAGCGCCCAACCGATCCGTACTCTCCGAATCGTGCTCCGCTCGTGGACCCGGTAGCCCATGCCAGATGAAATCAAAGCTAACCTATACTGTGGATGCAAATCTTCCATTCCGAACGGGA
>CBDUZY010000109.1:0-7595 GCA_965371825.1 uncultured bacterium | reverse complement strand
TGTCCGGTGTTCAACCGGCACAAGGTCAGGTTGCGAAGAGCTACGACGACCACAAAGTTGTTCAGGTGATTCTCGATACGCGGGCCGATCTTGCGGCGCTGGAAGCAACCGGCGCCGAAATACTAAACTGCGTTCCCGGAGTCGGCCGCATGGACGTGCTGGTCACGCCGGTGCAGCTTGCCGCTGTCGAGCGGCTCGGTCTGCCCCAATGGGTCGTTCAAGAGAACGTACAAACGCTGGTCGACGCCCAGCGCACGACGTGGGCACGGGCGGAGCCGTTCGACGACTTCTTTCTGGACTTCCATCCCTATGGCGGCACGACCGAGGTGGGCAGCATACTCTGGTACATGAACGAACTAAAAACGCGTTACCCGGCGCTCGCGTCGATGGTATACGTCGGGGACACGATCGAAGCCAACGAGATCTGGGGCTTGCGCATCACCAACGATTCGATTGCGGACAAGCCGGCCGTAGTCTACTTCGGCGCCGAGCACGCCCGGGAGTGGATCACGCCCACGGCGCCGTTGTACCTCGCGAGGCATCTTCTCGAGAACTACGGCAGCGATCCGTTCACAACCGACCTCGTGGACAACGTGGAGTTCTTCCTGATTCCCGTGTTCAACGTCGACGGGTACATTTACACGTGGACGACGGAGCGTTTCTGGCGCAAGAACCGGCGTGACAACGGCGACGGGACCTTCGGTGTCGACATGAACCGAAACTGGGGCGAAGGCTGGGGTCTGGACATAGGTTCCAGCGGGAGCACGAGCAGCAGCAACTACCGCGGAACTGCCCCGTTCTCGGAGCCGGAGACGCTGGCTCTTCGTAACTTCTTCTACGCCCACCCGAACGTCAGGGCACAGCTCGACATCCACAGTTATACTCAGCTCATTCTCTGGCCTTACGGCTACAAGCCGGACCTTCCGCCCGATCAAGATGTGTACGAAGAAGTCGGATATGCAATGCAGGCGTTGATCTACGGCGTGCACGGTCGGAATTACTTTGCGGCCCCTATCTACACAGGAATCTACCCGGTAAGCGGCGGCTCGATCGATTGGACCTACGCCGAACTGGGAATCCTGTCGCTCTCGTACGAACTCCGTCCGGCTGCGGGCGAGGCATACACCTTCGACCTTCCGCCCGAGGAGATCATCCCGAACAACGAGGAGATCCTTCCGGCAACTCTTCACCTGACGGACTCTGACTGGGTGAGGGCGGCGATTCGGTTCCGATTCACCGACGGCTTGCCTAAGACGTTGAGTAAAGAGACGGACACCACGATTCCGGTAGAGTTGGTGGCTCAGCACGAGTCCGTCGTACCCGGGACCGCAACGCTCCACTACCGTTACGACGAAAGCGGATCATTCGTCGAATCTTTGATGACGCCGACCGGCGCTGACTCGTACAGCGCGCTTCTTCCGGGCACCGACTGTGCATCGACGCCGGAGTTCTACTTCAGCGTCGAGGGCGACGGTGGAACCATCGTCACCAGTCCGAGAGGTGCGCCGTCCGGCGGTGTTCACGCATCCCTGGTAACGACCGGTCCCGAAGTGTTCTTCGAGGAGAATCTCGATACCGATCCGGGTTGGGCTACCCAAGGACAATGGGCGTGGGGTCAGCCGACCGGTGGTGGTGGTGGACAAGGCGGCGGCCCGGATCCTACCAGTGGTTACACCGGTGATTATGTTTACGGCTACGCTCTAAGCGGCGACTACGGCGACAGTATTCCCGAGTACCATTTGACCAGCCAGGCAATCGATTGCAGCGGTCGTTATGGTATTCACTTGTCGTTTTGGCGCTGGTTGGGAGTCGAATTGCCGCAGTGGGACCACGCGTCGGTGTCTGTCAGCAACGACGGCACCAACTGGGTGCCCGTCTGGCAGTCCAACGTCGAGATCGCCGACACCGAGTGGGTTTTCCAGGACTTCGACCTCTCGGAGGTAGCGGACAACCAGCCGACGGTGTACCTGCGCTGGACAATGGGAACGACCGATTCGTACTGGACCTTCTGCGGTTGGAACGTCGACGACATCCGGCTCACGGCTGCTGCGTGCGGCGCAGTCGCGCCGCCCCCGGCTCCTGTGGCCGGCGGGGTCGAAATGAATCGCTACATCTCGATGGTCCTTCCGCCGCCGACTGTGGCAGAGGTACCGCAGGAAACCGCCATTCGTGTGCACATGACCTCGCTGCATCATCCGTCCGCGCCGCCAAACGCCCCGGACTTCGGAGCGTGGGAGGGGCGGTATCGTTGGGTCAACTCACTGAGCGAGGACCATACTTGCCCCGATTCGCCCGTGTTCGAGAACACATTCCGCTGTGCGGTGCTCGGCTGTCAACCCGAGTACAGAGACTGGGCGGGCGAACTCAGTGGCGAGGTGTTATACGTGACAGGCGCCGCCGTTGTACCGAGTTCGCGGTATGATGTAGCCCAGCTTGCGGGAACCTGCCAGGGCAACGAGGCGTCATGTGCGGCGGTATCGGGCGAACTCGCAGTTCATCCCACGCTCTTCGGAGACATGGACGCCGATCCGCAGCTCAACGTGCTGGACGTAGCCGAAGTCGTCGACCATTTGAAGGGTATCCCCGGATCGCTGTCCAAACCGCAGGTGCACCTGCAACCGAACGTGCCGGACGCGCTCGGGGAGAACGTAACCGTGTTGGACGTTGCGACGGTCGTAAACGCCTTGAAGGATGGAGCTTACGGGTTCGTCGGTGATTTCGGTCCCTGTACCGACGCCTGCCCCGGTGAGGCCCTTTGCCCAGAGTAACGATACCCGAAAACGCTTGCCCTGCTTGGGGTCGCTGGTGAACGTGGCGATTTGCCCCCGAGACGGCTGGTTTCGCGGTACCATCCGTGCGGTGCGCGGTGTACGCGTCAGCGTACCCGCCCCTTCCTCGAATCTCCCGTGATTCCTTGAAACCCTCGACCGAGCCGAGCGGGGCGTGCGGCTCGCGCCCGAAGCGGACAAGCCAGCGATTGACGCGGTCCTCCGGTGCAGGTACGTTGCGCCGAGCCTCAAACGCGAGGCGTTCGGGCCTTGAACGGGAGGCGCCGAGGCGGGCAACATCTTCATCATCCGTGAAGGAGAGATCATGAAACGACAAGCCAAGATTGCGTTAGCGGTGCTTCTGGCGGCGCCGCTAGCAGGACAGACCGCAAACGGATCTGCGAAGCCGGATAGTGTGTTGATTACGGTCTTGAGCGAGGAGCTTGATCACTCGATGAAGAACCTCGCCATGCCGGACGGCACCAAACCTTACTTCATGTCCTACACGATTGTCGACGAACGGCAGGTATCGATCGGCGCCGAACTCGGGGCACTCACTGGCGACAGCGAAGGTCATAGCAGACTCCTCGACGCCGACGTGCGGGTTGGAGAATACAAGCTGGATAACACGCACAAGATTCGCGGCGGCTTCATGGGGTTTGATCCGTCGGACTTCATGGGAGGAATGCCGACGCCCATCAGCCTCAGCGGGGATCCGGTGGCGATCAGACAGTCGGTTTGGCTAGCCACTGACCGGGCCTTCAAGGCGGCGGCCAAGAAGTACCAGCGAGTTCTCACCAATCTCAAGACAATGGTCGAGGAAGAGGACAAGGCCGACGACTTCAGTCATGAGGAGGCCCACGTTTTCGGCGAACGCGAGGCTCGGCTCAACCTGGACCGTAAGGCCTGGGCCCAGCGCCTAAGAGCGGTCTCGGCGCTCGCCCGGGACTATCCACTGATCTACAACTCCGGCATCGGGCTGAGTGCCACGGCGGTGAACCGTTACCTCGTAAACAGCGAGGGGAGCAAGATACAGCACGGACAGGCATATCTCCGCATTTACGTTAGCGCCGCAACGAAGGCCGAAGACGGGATGGAGCTGTCTCAGTACCGGACCTTCAGCGCCGCAGACGAGGAAGGGCTGCCAAGTGAACAAGAGCTCGAGACCGCTTTCAAGGAGGTGATCGATCAGGTCCTGGCACTTCGTGAAGCGCCTCTGGTAGAGCCTTACACGGGGCCCGCGATTCTGATGAACCGGGCCAGTGCGGTCTTCTTCCATGAGATCTTCGGTCACCGCGTCGAGGGTCATCGTCAAAAGGATGTGGAGGAAGGGCAGACCTTCACCAAGAAGATCGGCAAAGAGGTTCTGCCCGATTTCATCAGCGTACGCGACAATCCGACCATGGCCACCTGGGGCGATACGGACCTCCGCGGGTACTACAAATACGACGACGAGGGCATACCGGCGCAGGACGTCACGCTCGTGGACAAAGGTATCCTCAAGACGTTTCTGCTGTCGAGGTCGCCGGTGCAGGACTTCGCCCACTCCAACGGTCACGGCCGGCGTCAGCCCGGCAACAAGGTGGTCAGCCGGATGGGCAACACGGTCGTCTACTCCGACAAGACCACGAGCTTCGCGGATCTGCGGAAGATGCTGATTGACGAGTGCAAGAAACAGGACAAACCGTACGGGCTGATGTTCGAGGACATTTCCGGTGGGTTCACGGGCACCCGTCGGGCGGGGGCGCAGACGTTCAAGGTGCTTCCCGTTGTGGTCTACAGGGTCTACGCGGACGGCCGGGAGGATGAGCTTGTTCGCGGAGTCGACATCGTCGGAACTCCACTGACTTCCTTCTCGAAGATCATCTACACCGGAGATGATCCCGGTGTCTTCAACGGCACCTGCGGAGCGGAATCCGGCATGGTTCCGGTTTCCGGCGTTTCGCCCAGCATCCTCGTCTCGGAGATCGAGGTCGAGAAGCGCCGTCGGGCGCAAGACAAACCGCCGATCCTATCGCCGCCAATCGCGGAGAAAACGCCGTAGGGACGATCGCGCGGGTCGAGCGCCCAGATACAGCTAGTTCTATAAGGAGCACATTCCGTGAAAGCTCGAAATACAGGTCGGATTCTCACCCTCGGACTGGTGTTGTGCCCGGTGTGTGTAGCAACCGCGGTCGCTGCGGACGAGATATTGCCGGACAGCAAGGTTCTCATGCGGGCGCTTGTGGACGAGATCACGCGTTCGTTGAGTTTACAGATGGAGGATCTGCAGAAACCATACTTCCTCCAGTACACCGTCGATGATACCCTTTACTACGGCATCACCGCGAAGTTCGGAGACATCACTTCGTCGGATCGACGTCGCACTCGCGACTTCTACAGCACGACGCGGGTTGGCTCGTATGAACTGGACAACACGAACTTCGTCGGTGATCAGAGCGGGTTCTTCGCATTCTTCGGCGGCGGTATGGGGGGCGGGCGCGCTTCGCTGCCGCTGGACGAGGACTACACCGCAATTCGCCAGTCGATCTGGTGGGCCACGGACCAGGACTACAAGGACGCCGTCGAAACGCTCACCAAGAAGCAGGCCTACATGAAGGACAAGAACCTCCAAGACAGGCCGAACGACTTCTCCAGGGCCGCAACCGTCGGGCACGTCGAGTCCACCGCCAAGCTGAACTTCGACCGGGACGGATGGGAGAAGAAGATCAAGAAGCTCTCCGCGCAATTCAACAAGTACCCGCAGATCCAGGACTCGACCGTGCAGTTGCTTGCCGCGGCGGGTAACACATACATCGTGAACTCGGAGGGCACGCGGTTGCGAACGGGCGACAGCGGCGCCCTGTTGCTCATCTCCGCTAGTCTCCAGGCAGCGGACGGCATGAAGATCTCCGATAGCTGGGATTACTACGGTGATTCGCCGAAGGGCCTTCCTACGGTCAAGCAGATCCTCAGCGACATTGACAAGTCGGTAGCGGCGCTCACCGCGGTGGCCGAGGCGCCCATCCTGGAGCGCTATACGGGACCGGTGCTCTTTGACGGGATGGCTGCCGCGCAGATGTTCCGAACCATGCTGGCGGAAGGCGTCGCCGGCTCGGCAGAGCCAGTCGGCACACAGCGTCGAGGCATGACCGGCGCCGGTAGCTTGGAGAAGAAGCTCGGTCAGCGCATCTTCCCGAAGTCCTTCGACGTGTATGACGATCCCACGGCGCGGGAGGCGGCGGGCACTTCCATGATCGGCCACTACCGTTACGACGATGAAGGCGTAAAGGCCGAGAAAGCGAGCATAGTGGTCGACGGCGAACTCGAGGGCATGGTTATGTCGCGCGTTCCGACCAAGAAACTGTCCGGGACCAATGGTCACGCTCGTCGCTCTCCGAACAGCGGCGCTACCAAGCCCGCCATCGCATGTCTGTTTGTTACGGATGAGGAGGGCGTCTCGGATTCGAAACTGAAGGCCCGGCTCATCGAAGCGGCTGAAGACGAAGGACTCGAATACGGACTTCGGATCGCACGCATCCGTGCCATGGGCATCGGGTCGAGTCGCATGGACCTGTTCGCTTCACTGATGCGCATGCAGCAACGGGGCGGACAGGAGGGTCTCGGGGATCCGATCCTTGCGTACAAGGTGTATGTCGAAGACGGGCGCGAAGAACTCGTCCGAGGTCTCGAATTCGGACCGGTAAAAACCCGTGATCTGAAACGCCTCCTGGCCGGTGGGAATACGCCCGCGGTGTACAACTACGTCGGGGTTGGATTCATGGGTGCCACACCGGCGACCTCCATTATCGCCCCGGGTGTACTGTTCGAGGAACTCGAACTATCCAAGATCGAGCAGGAACTCGACAAGCCGCCGATACTTGAGACCCCACTCACCCGCGGCAAGTAACGATCATGGGGTCGGGGCTAGGCCTGCTTTTCGGACGGCTGTCGCTCCCGCGGCGAGGCCAATAGCGCCCGGAATCAAAAGGCGCGTTGAAACCCGGGGGTCGGGGCAGATAGACTGACAACGGGGTGACCGTCAATACGAAGTGGCTGTTATCGGCCCAAGTCGCCTTGACGCGGGCAGAACCTGCTCTTGTGGGTATGAGCTGCGGTGGGTGCTGCGGCTTTGCGCAAGGGCGTGTAGACTATGCTTGGGTTCAGCGACGCCCGTTGTCGTCGTTGTGACCGAATTGGGGGGCGATCAGATGAATCACCGTTACGCAATCGCACTTGCGTCCGCGGCACTGAGTCTGCAGGTGGTGGACCGGGTCCTGGCACAGGACCAGTATGCATTCCGCTTTGCGTTCGGCGCTTACTGCGGGTGACACGCGGGGACACTCGGCGTTCGGTCGAGCGCCACGGACGGATACGACAGCGGAATCGACAATATCGGCGGTTGCACAATTTACGGTTGCGCTGCCGTGCACCACACGTTCGACACGCCGGAATGGCTCGGGTCGACGGGCTTCTACTTTCACGATCTGAGATCGCCGTTGGATCGCAACGAGCGCGGGACGTGGGCGCCAATCTGTGTCTGGGCGGCACCCGGTTACAGCTCGAGTACGATGTCCGTCACCTTCGAGGCATCTACCGGCAGTTACGAACCCCCGGCGGATCGGCAATACCTCTTGGAGCTGCTCAGCGTTCCCGACGGCGTGGTCGGGGCTCCGGCAGTGGGCACTGTGTGGGAGCTTCCGCGCTCGGGGCAGCGCACGGTCAACCTGCCGACCTATCGCACGACCGAGGGTCTGACGGGCTATCAGTTCGCGTTCACGATAACCGAGGCTCAGCCCGGTCCGGGTGACCTGGACAACGACGGGGATGTGGATCAGGACGACTTGG
>CBDUZY010000108.1:0-7664 GCA_965371825.1 uncultured bacterium | reverse complement strand
ACATGATCGGGTAGATTCCCTCGCGCTCCGCCTCGAACCAGAGCGACGTGGCCTGGCCCGGCAGGGCATCCTCCTTTACCCGAAAGTCCGGGATGTAAAAGCTGTGGACTACGTCCTCGGGCGGCGAGGTGAGGTTCACCAGAACCGGCGTGTTCACGGGCACGACCATCTCACTCGCGTCGACGCCCTCCTCCGGGTAGCTGAAGGACCACATCCATTGCCTGCCCGTTACGTTGACCACCATGTGGTTCGCCGGTACGCGCCCCATCAGTTCGAAGCCTTCATAGCCGACAAAGAACATCCAGATCACGATGATCGTGGGTATCACGGTCCACGTGATCTCGAGTGCCAGGTTACCCTCCACTTGTGAGGTCGTCCGCGCTCGACTGCGCCGAAACTTCAGCGCCAGGATCACCATTGCCGCGGTGATCCCGACGAGCAGAACCGCGCTCACTCCGCCGATCAGCCAGAATGCGCGATCTACCTCGCGGGTTATGTCCGACAGTGCCAGTAACATCAGTTCGTCATCTGTACCAGTAATCCACGAAGGTCAGTCCAATGAATATCCCATACGTGCCGAGGACCGCCAGAATCATGAAGGCGTAGATCCGCTGTTCGAAACGGACATGCATGAAGTACAGCACTACCAGAGAGCTCTTGACCACGGCTATCATGCAGGCCGTGAGCACGGTGACGTGCTTCATGTCCACGTACGACACCGCCACCGTCACGGATGTGAGGGTCATCAGGATCGCCCACACCTTGAGGTACACGCTGAACGGTACCAGGGGATGATGGCCGTGGTCTGTAGCTTCCCTCAGCATCGTCTCTTTCTCAACCAATCAGATAGAACAGCGGGAACAGAAAAATCCACACCAAGTCCACCAAGTGCCAGTAGAGGCCTGTGTTGTGCAAGAACGAGATCCGCCCTGCGCGCGTCCGCTCGATCTTCACGAGGAACATGGCGTATATGATCACAACCGCCCCGATGATCACATGCAGGGCGTGAAGCCCGGTCATCGTAAAATAGAGCCCATAGAAAATCTGCTCGCCGAAAGGCATTTCCAGGACGGTCGCCGACTTGGGGTAGATGTCGTGGGCGAACTTCGCGCCCCACTCGAACGACTTTATCACGAGGAACCCCAGGGCGAACGCAACCGTCACTGCGGCCATTCCCAGTGAAAGCCCTTTCTTGCCTCGTTCGAGGGCCGCGATCGCCAGCGCTATCGTCAGACTGCTCGTCAAGAGTATGCCGGTGTTGGCCGCCCCCATGAGCCGGTCGAGATGTCCCGACGCCTCGCGGAAGTCGAAGCGGTACTTGTGCAAGTAAACTGCGTAGACGATGAACAACGTGCCGAACAGCAGCATCTCGGTGAATAGAAACAGCCACATGCCGATCTTGCTCGCGGCTGGATCGTACGCCATGTGCTCCGCATGTGCATCAGTTGCAGTTGCCATGCCGGCCTCAGTCATCGTCCACGCTCACCGGGTATTCGTACGTCCCGCGACTCAGGTCGGGCTCGCCGTCAAAATTCAAGACCGGAGGAGGCGTCGGCGTCCGCCATTCCAAAGTCGCCCCTCCCCACGGACTATTCGGTGCCTGCTTTCCCCTGAAGAGAGAATAGACCAGATTAGCCAACGTGAGCAACAGCGAGGCAAAGAGGAACCAAGAGCCGATCGTCGACATTCTGTGGTAGATCTCGTACTCGGGCAGATAGTCCGCGTACCGCCGAGGCATGCCGCTCGCTCCCGCGACGAAGAGCGGCAAGTAAGTCGCGCAGAATCCGCAGAAGAAGAGGACGGCGGCCACGTAGGCCACGCGGAAGTTGTAGAGCTTCCCGAACATCTTCGGCCACCAATAATGCAATGCGCCGAAGAAGATGACACCCGCGCCGCCGAACATCGTAAAATGAAAGTGCGCCACGACCCAGGCCGTGTCGTGCAGGTGTATGTCCAACGACAGCGAGGCATTAATCAGCCCGGTAAGTCCTCCGATGGAGAACAGCGGGATGAACATCAGCGTCCAGACCATCGGTGGACCGAGATAGATCGATCCCTTGTACATGGTCGCCAACCAGTTGAACACTTTGACCGCGCTCGGCACAGCCACGAAGAACGTCAGGAACGAAAACACGATTCGGGCAACGTCGGCCATGCCCGAGGTGAACATGTGGTGACCCCATACGAGCGACCCAATGGCCGCGATGGCGATCGATGAGTAGGCGATGTACTTGTAGCCGAAGATGGTCTTCCGCGAGAACGTCGGAATCACCTCCGAGACGACCCCCATCGCCGGCAGTACCATAATGTAGACGGCCGGGTGCGAGTAAATCCAAAAGAGGTGCTGATAGAGAACCGGATCTCCACCACGCGCCGGGTCGAAGACAGGCACGCCGAGGAATCGCTCGAGCATCACCAGAACAAGTGTAATGCCCACCACGGGTGTGGCCACGATCTGAACCCAGCCCGTGGCGTAGAGTGCCCAGATGAAGAGCGGCATTTGAAACCAGCCCATCTGCTTGACGCGCAAACGATGGACCGTGGTAACGAAGTTCAGGCCGGTCAAGATCGAGGACCATCCAAGAATGAACGCCGCGAACATCGGCAGCAAGATATTCTGCTGGGTCTTGACGCTGTACGGAACGTAGAACGTCCAACCCGTATCTGCCGGGCCGACCAAGATTGAGGTGAGGGCCAGCGCGGCGCCCACCACGTAGCAGTACCAGGAGGTCAGGTTGATTCTGGGGAAAGCCACGTCCTTGGCGCCGATCAAGATCGGGAGGAAGAAATTGCCGAACACGGCTGGAATGCCCGGTATGATGAACAAGAAAATCATCACCACGCCGTGTACGGTCAGCAATCTGTTGTACACGTCGTTGGAAATGTACTGCTCGCCCGGAGCCATGAGTTCCAGACGGAACATGACGGCGATCGCCGCCGCAACCAGAAAGAGAGGCATCATACACAGAAGGTACAGAATGCCGATGCGCTTGTGATCCGTCGTTGCAAGCCACGACAAGATCCCCTTCCTCGCCTGGAGGTAGCTGGGGGTAGGTGAATTGGCTGCGGCGGCCTGGGACGTCACGTCGACTCTCCTCCATCGGGCTCTGACGGCTCACTGCGCCGGCCCTTCTTGAACAGCAGAAACCCGCCGAACCCGAGCACGAACATCACCGTGATGCCCAGTATTACTCGATTGAGCTTGAGGACGTACCCGCGACTGGTCGGATCGTACGAGTAGCACAGGGCCTGCATTCTCTGCATCAGCGACCGCGCCCGCCCCTGCAACGCATCGATCACGGCCATCTTCATGTCGGCTGGGTTGAACTGAAGACCGTTGAGATAACGGACGATCTTCCCTTCCTCGGACAGGAACATGATCGTCGCGGCGTGGACGTAGTCCACTTGGTTCTTGTCCTTGATGTAATGAAACCCGACCGCCTCGGTAATCCGCTTGATAGTCTCGGCATCTCCCGTCAACCAACGCCAATCCTCCGGCGACACTTGCTTCTTGTCCAACGTAGCCAGGAAGTTGGCTTTCTTGCCCTTGGCAAGCTCCGGCGTCTCCGTTGGGTCAAAGCTGATCGTGACCAGACGGTAATCCTCGCCAGGCGTCATGTCACAGTTGTTGACGTTTCGTGAGAGTTCCTGCAGAAGAGGCGTGCAGATGCTCGGGCACCTAAAGTAGACGAAGGTGAGGATCACCGGCCGGTCGAAGAGTTCCCCGAGCACGATGGGATTACCCTCCTCGTCGGCAAACGTGTAGGAATCCAGAGGCAGCACCTCCCCCAAGTGCTCCACGATTCCTACTTCCACGGGCGCCTGGGCGGAGGCGACCGACGCCGCAGCCACTACCACTCCGGCGGAGATAAGTGTTATCAGTGTGTGCTGTGTCATGACTCGTCCCCTAGATGTAGAAGCGAAGAGACTCCTCCAGGAGCGGGTCACCAACCGCAACCGGAAGGCGCCGCTTGAGGAAATGAGAGATAAAAAGAGCTACCAGCCCGATCATCAACAGTGGCGGCCCGAGTTCCACCCAGCCAAGCGTCGGATTCTCCGGGTGAATCTGCGGCATTATCAACCAGTACAGGTCTAACAACTGACCGATGAGAACCAGGATCGATACCCACAGCAGGCGCGTCGCGTTCATCTTGGCGCCTCGTGACAGAAGCGCGAAGAACGGGATCACGAAACGGACGACCGCCAAAGCCACACTAACGGGAAGCCATCCGTTCTCGAACCGACGCACCAAATAGAAGGACTCTTCCGGGATGTTACCGTACCAGATGAGCATGTACTGACTGAAGGCGATATAGGCCCAGAAGCACACGAAGGCGAACAACAAGGCGCCGAGGTTGTAAAGGTGGCCGTCGCCGACGACTCCCCTACCCAATCGCCCCGAGGATCGCAACCATATCGTCGTAATCGTGATACAAGCGAGGGCTGTCACGACCATCCCGCTGAAGACGTACACGCCGAAGATCGTGCTGAACCAGAGGGGTTCGAGACTCATGAGCCAATCGAAGCTCGCAAACGTCGCCGTAAGTGCAAACACGAGCATGAACGGTGCGGACACCTTGCGCATGCGCAGGGAAGACTCAACGTTGTGCTGACTCGTGTCCTGTCGAAGAGAGCCGCGCGTGAAGAACGCCGCGAAGGCTATCCACAGCACGAAGAAGACGACCGCCCGGGCCGCGAAGAAAGGGAAGTTCAGGTAAGCCTGCTTCCCGCGCAGGAGGGCATCGCCGGCCACGTGATCCGCGTCCAGCCAGGGGTAGATCGAGGCCCCGCCCGAGGAACCGCAGTAGATTAACAATGGAATGAACGCCAGCGCTACAATCCAGACCGACGCGGCGAACATCTCCGCCACGCGACGCACCACGACCGACCACACCGCCCGAACAAGGTGCTGCAAGCCAACGAAGAACAAGGCCCCGAGCGCCGCGGTCCAGATGAATGCAAATGCCCACAGATACGCATAACCCAGACGAATGCGGTGGGTGTCGCTGAGAGCGGCGGCAAGAGTGAGCCCGGCCCCTATCACGGAGAGCGCCACCGCCGCGTTCCTCAGCCCGGGACATGGCCGGGGGGAGGGAACCAGGTCGCTGTGAATGTGTCCGAGACCCTCGTTCACGGCGTCAGGTCCTCCGGCGTAGGGGCCATCGAACGTTCTAGGGCGTGGACGAATTGCGCGACCCTCCAGCGCTCGTCCGGATCAAGTTGGCCCGCATAGGGCGGCATCTTTCCCAGCCCTTTTGTCATAATGTGGTAGAGGGTCCCGTTTTCGTACTCCCGCGCTTGCTCCGTATGCAAGGACGGCGGCGCCGGGAAACGGCCAGGCCCGATAACGGGCCCGTCGCCCTGACCTCGACTCCCATGGCAAACCGCGCAGTACACGTTGTAGAGCTCTCGTCCCCGCCGAAGGTTGTCCATGGTGATCGGAAGCGGTGAATAAAGCTGTTCACCGACTTTCCGAGCATCCTCGATCGTGTTCCCCATGTGGTCGTAGGCGTAGTCGTAATGTCCGCGCGGGACCGTGCCATCGACCGGGGATCGCTCGACGAGCAGCTCCGCTCCGAAGACGCGCCCGAAAGTCATCTGCGGTCTTCCCTTGGGCTGGGCGGCCATGCCGTTGAAGAACTCGACGAAGGGAAGGGCGACCAGGGCGAGCGGCAGCACCAGGGCAAACAGCACCGCTCCGCCCAGCGTCAGCTTGTACATGGTCGGGGACCATCGCGGATAGCAGTCCAGCAACTTGTCGCGCAGCGCCCACTGACTCATATCAATGCACCATCCTGCTCGTGTTCGACAAGCGGTCGAACGTCGCGACACCCCGCTTCCTCGAGCAGTGCCCGGCCGTCCACATCCGAGAACACCTCGTCGGCGGCCTCCAGAACAATCGCAAATCGGTTGCTCGTGATCTCCTTCATTACATCTGAATCGTGTAGTGGCGAATGCCATCGCCCCAAACGGCAGAATACGAACAGCAATCCCATGATGGATAAGGCGGCAAAAAGCACGAACAGCTCGAAGTATATAGGTACGAATGCTTGCCAACTGAACATGGGTTTGCCGGCAATGCGAATGGGATAATGAATTGCGTTGAGCCCACCGGTCAGGGCTATCGCCACGAGGAGGCCGATGAATCCGGCACTAAGGGCCAGCGTCGGCACACGAGACGCACGCAGACCCATGGCCCGATCCAGACCGTGTACCGGGAAGGGCGTGTGGCAATCCCATTTCCGATACCCGGCCTCACGAACGCCCTCCGCAGCGCGCAACAGAGTGTCCGGATCATCGAAGAGACCCACAAGACCGACAACCTTCTCGGTGGGCTTACTCATGCTTCCCTCCGCTCGGGCTCGACTCCGACAGAACGACCTTCAGTTCCGTGGCGGCGATCGTGGGAAGGAATCGGCAGAACAGCAGCATTAAGGTCAGGAAGATGCCGATGCTGCCTACGAACAAACCTATGTCGACCAGTGTCGGCTTGTAGTAGTCCCAGCTCGACGGCAGGAAATCGCGGTGCAAACTCGTCACCACGATCACGAAACGCTCAAACCACATCCCCACGTTCACCAAGAGCACTATGGGGTACATCAGCAGAACGGTCCGGCGTATCTTCTTGAACCACAGTAACTGCGGCACGAACACGTTGCAGCAGACCATGGTCCAGTAGGCCCACGCGTACGGTCCGAGTGCCCGGTTCAAAAACGCGTACTGCTCGTAGGCCACGCCACCGTACCAGGCCATGAACAGCTCGATGGCGTAGGCGTATCCGACCATCAACGAGGTCGCGATGATGATCTTGTTCATCAGCTCGAGGTGGTTGTTCGTCACCAGGTGCTCGAGATGGAACATCTTGCGCATTATGATGATGAGCGTAGCCACCATGGCGAAGCCGCTGAAAACGGCCCCCGCTACGAAGTACGGAGGGAAGATCGTCGTGTGCCATCCGGGAACCACGGAAACGGCGAAATCGAACGAAACGATGCTGTGTACCGACAGGACCAGCGGCGTGGACAACCCCGCAAACAGCAGGTATGCCTTCTCGTAGTGGCTCCACGCCCGATTGCTGCCGTTCCAGCCGAGGCTCATCAGGCCATAGACGAGCTTGCGGAACGGATGGAGGGCCCGGTCTCGTGCGGTGGCAAGATCCGGAAGCAACCCCGTGTACCAGAACATGAACGAGACGATCCCGTACGTCGAAACGGCGACCACGTCCCACTCGAGCGGGGAGCGGAAGTTCTGGTAAATACCCTGATCATTGGGATATGGAATAAGCCAGAACATCGCCAGCCAGGGTCGTCCCGTATGTAGCAGTGGGAACTGCATTGCGCAGACCACGGCGAACAGGGTCATGGCCTCGGCAAAGCGGGCGATGCCGGTTCGCCATCGCTGGCGGAACAGGAACAGAATGGCCGAAATCAAGGTCCCGGCGTGTCCGATCCCGATCCAGAAGACGAAGTTGACGATCGCCAGACCCCAGCCGACGGGATTGTTGTTGCCCCACGTACCGATGCCGTTGATCACCGTGATGGTAGCGCAAAGGCCGAAGATCGCCGCCAACGAGCCCGTTACGCTTATCGCCAGCCACCACCGAGCCGTGGGGAAGGACTCCATAGGCCGATAGATGTCGTTGTCCAGACTGCGAAGTGTCACGT
>CBDUZY010000107.1:0-7708 GCA_965371825.1 uncultured bacterium | reverse complement strand
GCCGCGGGATTCGATCAACCGGTCGGCCACGGCCGCGAAGCGTTCTGGCAGCCAGACCTTCGACATACCGAACTTGGCACCAGGGCAGATGAGCACCAGCGGGTGTGGGTTGTGCAGGCTGTGCTCGCGCAGCCGGGCCTCGACAGCAGCATCGCAGTCGGATGAGGTGAACAGTTCAAGGCGATCATCGGGCCGCGGGCAACCAGCGGCCTCCACCAAGTCGGCGAGATACTCGACCAGCGGCATCGGCTGGTACACTCCGTTGACCCGGTTCGTCACCGGCACGCGGTCAGTAAGCAGCCAGCCGCGGCCGTCGCGGTGGTAGCCGATGCGGCGCCGGGCGCCGGCCTGCCTGGCAACGAGGGCAGCACGGAACGAGTTGGGCAAGAGAACCGCGGCGTCGAAACGCTCGGCCTTTAGCGTGCGAACGACTTTGCGGTACTCGCGATGCCAGGGTTTGCCACGGGCGCGCGGCGGCCATGCAACGCACTGGTCCATCCAAGGCCCGCCGCGGAGCAAATCGCACAAGTACGCCTGCATCAGAAAGGTGATTCTCGCCTGCGCAAAATGGGCGCGCAGCACACGATATACGGGAGTGGCCATGACGCTATCGCCGACCCAGTTGGGCAATACGACCAACAGGGAGCGGATATCGGGGGGGATTGGTCGGACCCGAGCATGGCGCATGGGCCCATGCTAGAGCGCCGCATCGATCGCGTCCAGACATTGTCAAGGCAGCGTTCTTCTGCGATGCTGACGCCGTGAGCAGCGTAAAGATATTCGAAGACCCAAAGGACCTGTTGCCGCGGCTGGCATCATTGCGCGCTGTGGGCAAGACGATAGTCTTCGGCAACGGGTGTTTCGACATCATTCACGTCGGGCACGTTCGCTACCTGTGGGCCGCCAAGGCGCTGGGCGACGTGCTGATCATTGCAGTAAACACCGACGAATCAGTAAAGCTCAGCCGGCCGGAGCGCATGCCGATCAATCCGGACCGTGAGCGGATGGAAGTGGTCGCTGCGCTTGAACCCGTGGACTACGTGGTGCCGCTGGCGGACCGGCTGCCGAACGCGCTGCTGGAGCTCTATCAGCCGCACATCCAGGCGAAGGGGACCGATTACACGATGGACCAAATGCCCGAGCGGACCGTGGTCGAGGCGTACGGCGGCCGGATCGCATTCGTGGGCGACGAGAAAACCCATAGCAGCAGCGCCCTGCGGGCAGCGCTGCGCCCGCCGCCCCAAGACTGAGCGTTACAGAAAGTAATCGGGCGCGCTGTCGGTGTCGGCTTCGAGCAGGTCGACCTGCTCCGGGTTGGCGATCAGGTCTTCAATCCACCAGTTCGCATCGTTGTATAGGCAAGTGACTTCGGCGCACGTTGTTGTGGCGTCAAATGTGTCGATGCGCTGGGCGACGCTGGCTCGAGTTTCGACGAATGTCGCGAGGTCGGCGTAGGCGTCCTTATCGCCGAGACAGCCGTGCCGCTGATTGCGATACACCGGGCAATTGTAGGTGCCGAGGGGACTGAGCACCTGACGAAAGAACTGCATGTGGCATTGCTGCGGCTGCTGGCCGAAGTGTTCGAACTGCCGGCTGCAAAAAGCCTTCATGCCGGTGGTCTCAAAGACGCGGAATTCCGGCGTCGCTAGCTTTTTCGCCTCCGCGATCTCGGCGCGGATGCGAGCGATGATGTTGTCCAGATTGTCGCGGCTGCGGTCCACGCCGATGACTTCGGCGTTATTCGCTTCCGCGCGCGAGAGGAACGGCTTGAAGCCGATATAGCTGAACTGGCTGTCGCGGGCGAGGCGGGCGGCCTGAGCGATCTCATGCAGATTCTCGACGATGCTGAGATCGTTCGCTGTCGCGCCCTTCCAAGTCACGATGTACGAAAACCCAACGGTTACGCGCGGATTGCGCTCTTTGATCAGCGGGACCAGGCCGCAGATCTGCTCGAGCGCGATCGGCTTCTTGGGCTTGTGCATTCTCTGGAAGGTTGCGTCGGTCCCGGAGTCAAGCGACAGTCGAACCCAATCGTTCTCGTCCAGGCAGTCGCACAGGTCGGCGATCTTCTGGTTTCCGGCGCCGTTGGAAACGATGGCAACCTGCAGCCCAAGCGACTTCATGAAGCGAACGGTGTCGGCAAAGTGTGGGTAGAGCGTCGGCTCTCCGCCACCGATCACGATCACCGACTTGAGGCCCTTCTCCGCCATGGTTGCCAGCGACGAAAGCAACTTCTCATGGTCAAACCGAATCTTCGTGTTGAGAATTTCCATGTCGATGCAGTGGTCGCACGCGAAGTTGCAGGCGGTGGTGAGATCGAGGTTGATGGACAGCGGAGCGACGTCGGGCACGAGAGAGGGGTCGAAGGTGGCGGTGGCGGCATTGCCTTGGCGGCGTGCCGTCTGCCACCGAACGTAGGCCCGTAACGCTGCGAGGGCCTGCGGCTGGCGGAGTTTCGACGCGAAGTTGTGAATCTGGGCGAGTTCGATCTGGGCGCCGAGGCCCTCCGCATTGGCTGGCGTTGCTCCGCGGCCCGTGATCACAGGTAGATTGATGGCTTCGGTCACTGGTGATCCTCCAACCACTTCAGGAATTCCCGCTTGAGCTTTCGGCCTGCACCGCGTCGAAGAATAGAGTAAGCATTTTCTGGTCATGGACAAGCGCGGACAGGTCCGTGGGCTGGTTGACGGCCACGTCGGCGAGGAAGCGGCCTACGAGCTGGCCCAGTGGATCCGGCAGCGAGACTCGGCGATCTCCGGAACGGAAGAACTGATGGTAGCCAGCGAGCTCGACGTCGCGATCGACGCGGGAGCCGTTGATGGCGTACCATGCGGGCCGGGGACGCCGTGGGCAGGTCTCCAGGTGCAAGGTAGCATGAATGCAACCGGTGGCGTTGGTGACATCGCACGCTATGCGCAGGCGCCGCGAATCGCCCCCGACGAACTCGGCGGTGATGTTGGCTGGCCACGCTGATCCAACGAGTGCGCGAAGCATGCTGAGGAAATGCGGGACCGCGTCGGGGACCATGTCGAGGCCGGAGGTGATCGGGCTCAGCCGCATTTCAAAGCGTTCGACCGCAGCTCCGGTTTGTTCGGGATAAAGCGCAAAGAACGTTGGAAGTGTGCAGGGCCATTGGGTGAGCACGTCGAGGAACCGGCCCGACGCGACGAAGGGCGCGACGGGATCGTCCCCGATGGGCGCGGGCCAGCACATCGGTTTTTCGCAGAGGCAGTCTCGGCCGGATCGCCCGACCATAAGAAGCTGTTCAGCGTGCATGTGGTACGGTGAGCAGATCACGACAATGTTACCTGGCTCGCTGCCGAGCGCAGCCGCCAGGTCGGTGTATCCCCGACAGTCGATGGCATAGCGCTCGCGAAGCCTTGCCCGCGCCTCTTCGACGGTCTCCGCCGTCGTGCCAACGATGCCGGAAACTTGCGCGCCGTGGCGGGCGAACCATCCGGCCACGTATTCGCCTATGCCCTGCCGGGCGGAGCGGGCGCCGATAACGATAACACGCATTGCGTGAGCCACATCAAGCCTGCCATCTACATTCCAGAGTCCATTCTCGATTGGACAGCTTCACACTGCAAGCGCCAAACAGAACAGGACCTCGCTGCGCAGGAAGTCCCAGAGAAGAGCGCCTTCTGTGCGCGTCGCTATTGTTTCGTCAGTCCGTCGGGCGACCCCACGGCGCATCGTAGTCGATCCGACCACGCGATCTCTGTATGCCCGCCCCACCGCTCTTGACACTCTTACATAAAGGATGTTACGTACGAAGCGTGTGAAACACCACCAGAACAGCGTGATCTACGCTCCGCCCCAGCTTCGGCCTGCGCTCCGTGGCCTAAGGACTCCACTCCGCCCGCTGCTGGGCAACAGAGCATGGTCCGTGTAACTTAGCGACTGGTACTAACCCGGGGGGAAGGTCAAGGTACAGCCCGTGTTCGCCAGTAGCGCAAGAGTGAAGCTCATCAGCGCAAAGCGCGGTACCATACTCCATTTTCTCGCTCGTCTATTCACGATGGACCTCCCTCATCGTTGGACTGTTCACCTTCCTCGTGCGTTGCCGCGGCTTCGACATCGGTTAGCGGCAGGCCGACGGCACGTTCCAGATCGCTGAGTGATATAGCCGCGGTCGCCCAAACCTGCACGTATCCACGGCGCGTGTCGAGCAGAGATCGCTGCGACTCCAGAAGCGTTAAGACCCCAACGGTGCCGGCCTGGTAGGCCGCCTGCGTAAACTCGAGGTTCCTATCCGCTTGTGGCAACAGTTCGCCGCGGTAGAAGGTGACGTTGCCCCACAGCGTCTTCGACTGATCCACAGCCATGCGAATGTCCTGCGCGATTCCCAGGTAAAGGTCTTCGTACGATTTCACGGCTTGAACCTGCGCGTAGGTTGCCTTGGCTATCTGCGCCTGGTTCTGATCGAAGATCGGAAGCGTGACCGCAATGTTGGGCCCAATCATAAACTCAATGTCCTGGTCCTTATTGGCCTGCCGCTCGCCGCGCGTTTGTATATCAGGAATCGTCAACTCGCCTCCCCGCAGCGAGGCTCGCGCGAAGTCGGCAGCAACATCGCGACCGGGCTGGCTCCGACCTTCGAGACGCTCAGCTGCGATTCCAATGGAGACCTCAGGAAACACACGCAGATACTCCAGCTTGATCTCTGCGTCGACCACACCGACAGCCTCCTCAAGCGCTTTCAGATCGAGGCGTTTCTCTCGCGCAACCGCGATCAACGAGTCGGCGTCAAATGCGCGCTCCTTGGGCTCAGGCAGTGGGTCGGTCAGACCCAGCTCATCCGCGTTCAGGTCCAAGGACAGCAATCCCGCGAGTGATCGCTTTGCGTTAACCGAAGCAAGTCGTGCGTCGCGCAGATCGAGTTCTGCCCGTAGCAACTCCCCTCGCTGCAGGTTCTCATCCAACGGGCTTGCGACACCGGCTTCACGCTGTGCCTCGACGGCGCCATACGACTTCCCCAGCAGGGCCAGGTTCTCGTCGTCAATAGTCAGCAGGTCGTTGGCCGCGACGGCAGCGTAGTACGCACGCTTCGTCTCGGCCGCCAACTCGCCTGCGAGCCGGGCAACACGGACGACCTGACGCTCGACCTGATGCTCGGCAATCCGTTTCTTGACCGGCATCTGCCAAAGGTCCACGATGTTTTGTGCCAGGTTTCCCTGGATGTTGCGCCGCCCGCCGCCCTCGGGAAACATGATACCGATTCCCAAGGAGGGGTTCGCCAACAGGCCGGATTGCACCCAGTCCGCACGGGCCAAACCGATGTCGAAGAAGGCCGCCTGCAGCTTCCGGTTGTTCAGGAGCGCAATACGCACGGCCTCATCTAAGGTGAGGCCGTCGGACAGGCAGGCGCTTAGCTCGTCGGCCGCGAGCCCCTCTTCCTCGGGGCTGTATGACTCGGCTACGCCCGTGCTCTGCTCTATGAGCGTTTGTGTTCGACTGTAATCCGGCTTGGGATCAACGGTGGCGCAGCCAACACCAACCAGCAAAACGGCCAGTGACGGGCATGCGAGTGTCGTCGCCTTCCTCAGTACTCGTATTCTTGTCATCGTTTGATCCAATCTGATACCGTTGCCTCAAAGTTGGGCGGCGGGCATCGCATGTTCGGCGCGCCACAGCTCGTCCTTGACATCCACCGCCCTCTCAGCCGTTACGGGTTTGCCGAAACGCAGGAATAGCGTCGGAACGACCAGCATATTCAAGAAAGTCGAGGACAGTAGACCGCACAGGATGACAATCGCCATCGGCGTGAGGATCTCTCTGCCCGGCTGCTCGCCACCCAGAGCCAACGGAACCAGAGCGAGACCGGCGGCGAGTGCTGTCATCAGAATCGGAGCTAGTCGCTCCATCGCTCCGGTTCGAACCGCTTCGCGAAAGTCCGTTACACCCTCGAAGCGCTGCAGGTGTCTAATGTGCGACACCATCATGATCCCATTCCGGGCGGCGATTCCGAAGACGCTGATGAATCCGATGACGGATGCCACCGACAGGATGCCGCCGGACAGAAACACGCCCACGACACCTCCAATCAGGGCCAGCGGCAAATTGACCATGATCAGGAGCGTGTCACGGAAGGAGCGAAAGACAATGTGCAGAAGAAAGCCAATCCCGAGTATTACGACGATGCCGAGTAGGCTCAGACGACGACTGGTCTCCTCGGCACTCTCGAACTGTCCGCCATACTGGACATAGTATCCCCGTGGCAACTCGACCCTCTCCGCGATTGCCCGCTGGATGTCAGCCACCACGCTTCCCAGAGCCCGGCCGGCAACGTTGCACATGACGACGATCTTGCGTTGGGCGTTTTCCCGGCTGATCATGTTTGGCCCGCGTTCCTCACTGATATGAGCAAGAGCCTTGAGCGGAATCTTCGCACCACTCGGCGTGTCCACCAACACCTCAGGCACCATCGATGAGGAGAAGGATTGCCAAGCATCCGGACCCGATGGATCACCAACGCGTATAACCAAATCGAATGAGTTGCGCCCTTCAAGAACCTCGGTGATGGCGTCACCGGCAAAGGCCGTCTTCAGGGCGGTGGCGACATCGCCCACTTGCAGCCCATACCGGGCAATGGTCCGGCGATCGAATTCGACGCGGTGGATCGGAATGTCGTTCTGTTGTTCAACGGTCAGGTCGACAAGCCCGGGAATGTCGCTCATAACCGACTCAGCCTGCTTGGCCAGGGCACGGAGTTTTAGCAAGTCCGGTCCAAAGATCTTCACCGCGATGTTGGCACGCGTGCCGGAGAGCATGTGGTCGATCCGGTGACCGATGGGTTGGCCAAACGTAGCCTTTACACCGGGGATCACACCCACATCAGCTCGAAGCGCCTCTAGCAGTTCCGTTCTGCTCCGCCGAGGCAGTCCCAGGCGTACGGGTGCCTCCATGTCGAGCGTCAGATCGATCTCGCTGCCCTCAGTGTTCATTCCGTGGGCGTCGGCTTCGCCGCGACCGGTGCGCCGGCCTATGGCAGCGATTTCGGGATGCTGCATCAGCGTCTCTTCGACGACATGGGCAAGCCGATCGCTTTCTTCTAGGGAGATTCCGGGAACGGACACCAAACCAACCACCAATGCTCCCTCACTGAACTCGGGGAGGAAACTCCGTCCCATCGTGCTCATCCCCGCCACCGCCGCCACGAACAGGAACGCGGTCGGACCCGCTACCCGCCACGGGTGCCGCAGGGCACGATCCAGTGTCCCGGCGTAGGCGCGCTTGAGCATCCGCACGAGCCACGGCTCCGAGCCCGCCAAGACGGTGCGGCTCTTGGGAAGAAGGTACGTGCACAAGGCAGGCGTCAGGACAAGGGCGGTGGCCATCGACGCGGTGAGCGCGACTGTGAACGCGAGACCCAGCGGCCAAAGCAGCCGCCCTTCCACACCTGAGAGAAAGAACAGGGGGCAGAAGACCAGAACAATGACGATCGTCGCGAACACCACTGATGCTCGGACCTCAACGGTCGCCTTATAGATGACCTCGGCTGGTGGCAAACGCTGCGGCTCCGGCAGGGCCTGGTTTGAACGGAGCCGTCGTACAATGTTCTCAACTTCGATGACCGCGTCATCCACCAGCACGCCGATGGCGATGGCCATCCCTCCAAGCGTCATCGTATTGATGCTCGCCCCGAAGACCCTGAGCGTCAGTATTGCGGTAACGAGTGACACCGGAATGGCCAGCAGGGTGATGA
>CBDUZY010000106.1:0-7715 GCA_965371825.1 uncultured bacterium | reverse complement strand
CCGGGAACTCGCCTCGGCGGCGGTCAACGGACACGAAGCCCGCATCCGCATCGTCCACACCTCGCAGGTTGTGGGCATGGACGAACATCCGGTCGAGGCCCTAAGGGCCAAGAAGGACTCGTCCGTGGTTAGGATGGCGGAGATGGCTGCGGCAGGGGAGGTGGACGCCGTCCTCAGCGCCGGCAACACCGGTGCCAGTGCCGCCGTCTGCCAGTTGAAGATGAAGCCGTTACCCTGCGTAAGTCGCCCGGGTATCGCGGTGACGATCCCGGCGTTTAGCGGACCTTTTGTGCTGTGCGACGTGGGGGCGAACATCCAGGCAAGACCTCAGCACCTGCTCGAATATGCCCTGATGGCGACTCTCTACGCCGAGCGGATTCTGGACATCGCCGAGCCGCGGGTTGCGGTTATGTCGACAAGCGAAGAGAGCGGGAAGGGCACCGGACTCGTCAAGCAGACCTACACCTTGCTCGAGGCCGACGCAAGAGTCAACTTCGTCGGCAACATCGAAGGTGGGGATTTGTTCGCGGATCGGTGCGACGTGGCCGTATGTGACGGCTTCGTCGGAAACATTATTCTGAAGTTTGTTGAGGGGCTGGCTGAAGGGCTGTTCCAAACGATCGAGCGCGAATTCGACGACGAGGCCCCGGAGCTACAGGATCGATTCAAAGGAGCCCTCGACCGCGTGTGGCGGCGGCACGACTATAGCAGGTACGGTGGCGCGCCCCTGCTGGGTGTCAACGGGGTCTGCATAATCTGCCACGGGCGTAGCGGCGAGTTCGCCGTGCTGAATGCGGTCAAGGCCGCCGGTCGATTCGTCAGAACGGGCTTCAGCGAGGCGATCTCGGCCAGGCTCGCCTGACTCTCGAATCTCCGATGGGACGGGTTTGATGACACAGAAGCTTCCAGTTCGCTTCGCCGGGACGGGCGCGTACCTTCCCGAGCAGGTGATCACCAACCAGCATTTCGCCGATTACCTCGACACAAGCGAGGAGTGGATAGTCTCGCGGACGGGCATCCACGAGCGCCGTTGGGCGTCGAACGGCGAGTCCACTTCGACGATGGCGGCCCGCGCTGCCAAGCTGGCTATCGAAGACGCGGGAATGAAACCCGAGGATATCGACCTGATAGTGTGCGCGACGGCGACGGGTGACTGCCAGTTCCCGGCGACGGCGACGTTCATCCAGGACGCCCTGGGCATACGAGAAGTGCCCGCGTTCGACGTCAGCGCAGCCTGTGCCGGCTTCATCCACGCCACCGTTGTCGCGTCCGGTATGCTCGGTTCGGGAATGTACGAAAACGCCCTCGTAATCGGCGCTGAAACACTCAGCCGTTTCATCGATCCCGAAGACCGTGCGACGTGCATTCTACTGGGCGACGGTGCGGGGGCGGCGGTGCTGAGTCGATCGAAGAACCCGGAGCAGGCGGTGCTGTATGCGTCGCTCGGCTGTGACGGCAGCAAGGCGAAGCTTATTTGGGTGCCCGCGGGCGGATCGCAGTTGCCCACCTCAAAGATGACTGTGGCCGAACGCCTGCATTTTATGAAGATGCGAGGTCGCGAGGTCTACAAGTTCGCCGTCAACAAGATGCAGGTCATCGTTGACGAAGCCCTCGAAGCGACCGGCTTGAAACCGAGTGAACTCAAGCTCGTGATCCCGCATCAGTCGAACCTGCGCATCATCGAATCGGTGCGGAAGAAGTTGGACTTGCCGAAGGAGAAAGTCGCGATCAACATCAACCGGTACGGCAACACATCGGCAGCGTCCGTGCCGACTGCATTCGACGAAGCGCGACGCAATGGCACACTCCAAGAGGGCGACTACGTGCTCATGCTGGCTATCGGTGCGGGTCTGACGTGGGGGGTGATGGTCGTTCGGCTCTAGCCACCCGGATTGACGCCGTAAGTCTCCCGACTCCTTGCGGACCTGGGACCTTCGGCTCTTGACCCACTCACGGATGAACGCAGAATCATCACGAACGAACCTTATGGAGCAGATCTGAATGGGCAAAGCGGCTGTTATTTTTCCAGGTCAGGGTGCCCAGGTAGTGGGCATGGGCCGCGACGTTGCGGAGGCCGGCACCCGCGCCCGGAAGGTATTCGACCGGGCGAACGAACTTCTGGGCTCTGACCTCGCCGGGCTGTGCTTCGAGGGACCGGCTGAGAAACTCGAACAGACCGACATCCAACAGCCGGCGATTTTTGTTACGAGCGTTGCCCTGTGGGAAGCGTTTCTCGAGGCCGGCGGTCGCACGGACTGGTTCTCGTGGGCCGCGGGACTGAGCCTCGGCGAGTACACCGCGCTTCACGTCGCCGGGGCGGTAGGATTCGACGAGGCCCTCCGCCTCGTGCATCGGCGCGGCCAATTGATGCAGAAGGCCTCGACCGCCAGCCCCAGCGGCATGGTATCACTTGCCGGAGCCGACGAGGCGTCCGCCCGAGAACTCTGCGAGAAGGCACGCGAAGGTGAGGTGCTTGCCCCGGCCAATTTCAACTGTCCGGGCCAAATCGTCATCTCGGGCAGCAAGGGCGCGTGCGAACGGGCGTTGACACTCGCGCCTGAGCTGGGGTATCGTGCCGTCGCGCTCACGGTAGCCGGCGCGTTCCACTCGTCACTTATGGAGCCGGCGGCAAAGGGGCTTTGGCCGGTCCTCCAGGAAACCGCCTTTGTCGCACCCGCAATGACCGTGGTCGCCAACGTGGACGCCGGAATACACCGCGAGGCGGCGGCTATCAGGGATTCGCTCTGTCGGCAGGTGACCCAGCCGGTTCGCTGGCAGCGATGCGTGGAGCGGATGATCGACGAGGGTGCGGACCGGTTCTTCGAGGTCGGTCCGAATCGCGTATTGAAGGGCTTGATGCGGAAGATCGACCGCAAGGTTCCGGTCGTTAGCGTCAACAGTAGTGAATCTATCGCGAGCGCTCTCGCGACTTTCGCGAGTGTCTAGCACTCAACAAGGAGCAACGAGGGATGCAGGGCAAGATATCACTGATCACGGGCGGCGCCCGCGGTATCGGACGGACCATTTGTCTCAAATTCGCCCAGGAGGGGGCGACCGTGGTCACGTGCGACCTGGATGAAGAGGGTCTGGCCTCTCTTCCCAAAGAAGCCAAGGAACGCGAATGCCCCGGTGCGATCGAGGTCCAAACGCTAAACGTCACCGATCGACAGGCCGTCGATGGGTTCGTCGAGACCATTGCCGACAAACACGGGCGGATCGACATCCTGGTCAACAACGCCGGGATCACGCGCGACGGGCTGCTCATGAGCATGGAGGACGATGAGTTCGACATCGTGCTCAAGACCAACCTGTACTCCGTGTTCTACCTAAGCCGGGCGGTCAGCCGCGTCATGATCCGGCAGCGGTACGGGCGGATCGTCAACGTCGCCAGCGTGTCGGGCGTCATGGGTAACCCCGGACAGGCCAATTACGCCGCCAGCAAGGCCGGCGTTATCGGTTTTACCAAGAGCCTGGCTAAAGAGGTGGCGAAACGTAAGGTGACCTGTAATGCCGTGGCCCCGGGCTTTATCGCCACGGCGATGACCGACATCCTGCCGGACAAGGTGAAAGAGGGGGCCAAGGCCCTGATTCCGGCGGCCCGGTTCGGCGAACCGGAGGAGGTCGCTTCGGCCGTCGCATTCCTTGCGAGCGACGCCGCGTCGTACATTACGGGGCAGGTTCTCCTGGTCGACGGCGGCATGCGGATGTAATAGGCTGACCGTCGCCGGTGCCCGAGGGCCGCCGCCGCACCGGCTCGATCGCCGCGTGCGAGCCCGGAAAGGTCTGTCAGGTAGCCTCCCGGCGGGGCGGTTGCTACGGTGGAGATCGCGGATTAGTATTTGCGAAGTGCTGCCGCACATCGCGGGAAAGCGGTCGCGCATGAGACTTGCATCTGGAGGTAATGGGTAGTGGTTGCAGTGGAAGAAATCGAGCAGAAGGTCATTCAGATTGTCAGCGAGCAAATGAGCGTTGACAAGAACGAGATCTCTCGCGAGACCTCGTTCGTCAACGACCTGAACGCGGACTCCCTTGACACCGTCGAGCTAGTGATGGAACTCGAGGACGAGTTCGACATGACCATCCCGGACGAAGATGCCGAGAAGCTCAAGACCGTCGGAGAGGCGATCAGCTACATCCAAAAGAGCCTCTCGGTCAAGTCATAGGGTATCGTCGGCGATTACAGCGATGACCGAGCGACGCGTCGTAGTCACGGGGATGGGTGCGGTTACGCCGTTTGGCGTCTCCGTGGGCCGCTTCTGGGATGCCCTGATCGAGGGCAGAAGCGGTATCGTTCCGGTGTCACTCTTCGACGCCGCCGAGTTCGACGTGCGCATCGGCGGCGAGATCCCCGCCTTCGACCCGGTCCAGTACCTGGACCGCAAGCTCGTCAAACGTCTCGACCGATACGCCCAGTTTGCGATGGTCGCCTGTGCCGAAGCGGTCAAGGCGTCCGGCTTGGACCCCTCCCGCGAGGATCCCAACCGTCTCGCCGTCATTTTCGGGTCCGGGATCGGCGGAATGAACGAGCTCGAGCAGCAGTTCACTCGCCTCATGCAAAAGGGACCCAGCAAAGTATCCGCCTTCACCATCCCGAAACTGATGCTCAATGCGGCCAGCGGGAACATATCCATCGCATACCGCGCCAAGGGGTGCAGCATTGCGATAGCCAGCGCCTGCGCATCGGCCACCAATGCAATCGGCGAGGCGGTCGAGCATATCCGCCATGATCACGCCGACGTGGTCTTCTCAGGCGGATCCGAGGCCGCGCTTACTCCGCTCGCCATGGCGGCGTTCGCGGCCGTAAAAGCGCTTAGCCCTCGAAACGACGACCCCCAACACGCGAGTCGCCCGTTCGATCGAGACCGGGACGGATTCGTCCTGGCAGAGGGCGCCGGGGCAATCGTTATAGAGGAACTCGAACACGCCAGGCAGCGTGGAGCACCGATACTTGCCGAAATCATCGGATTCGCGTCGACGTCCGACGCAGACCACATCACGCAACCCGCTGAGGACGGGGAAGGTGCAGCCGAGGCGATGCGCAAGGCCCTTCAAGACGCCAAGCTCAATCCCGAGGATGTCGCCTACATCAACGCTCACGGCACCAGCACCCCGCTGGGCGACCTGGCCGAGACCATTGCGATCAAGAATGTGTTCGGCGATTGGGCGAAGAAGCTCGTTGTCAGCAGCACCAAGAGTGCGGTCGGGCATACGCTGGGAGCGAGTGGTGGGGTCGAGCTTATCGCCACGATCCTCGCCGCCCGAAACTCCGTGGTCCCACCGACGCTCAACCTGGACAACCCGGGCGAAGGCTGCGATCTCGACTATTGCCCCCACACGGCCCGAGATCGGAAGATCCCCGTCGCTATGAACAACTCCTTCGGTTTTGGCGGTCACAACGCCTGCATCATAATCCGACGCTTCGACTGAGGGTCCGTCACGACGGACGGCGAAAGGGACCACCGGGGATGGCGAACGGAACTATCGGTTTCCGTTCGGCTGCAAGCCCGCCAGAAACGCGGGGCTCCGACCTCGATTCTCCGCTCCAGACGCCCTGGAGGCGGGTCCAGATCGATCCGGTAAGCCCGATATCAGTTTCTGCCGATAGATATCCGATACTGTTTGCAGGGAATGGTGTGCGCGTACGGCGCCGCCACCACCGGTTACGCCATGACGATGTCACAAGCGACAATCGACGAGCTTCTCTCTGCCGATCCGCAGGCGGCAGATTCACCGGCAAACGCGGACGCGACGCCGTCCGCGGCCGTCGACGGCGACCGGCGGGCATCCTCGGAGGTGCGGCCGCGAGACCCTCAGATCGTCCGGATCCTGGGTCTGCCCGTGCCGGTTTCGGTTACCCTCGCTCAGCGCCCCATGAATATCGAATCGATCATCGGAATCACCGTCGGAACGATCCTCGAGTTCGACGCCCCCTCCGACGGCGAGTTGTCCCTGCAAGTCGCCGATAGGACGATCGGTACGGGCCAAGCCGTCAAGATTGGCGAGAACTTCGGGCTGCGGATTAACTCGATCGAAGACGTTGAGAAGCGAGTCGACGCCTTGAGAAGCCCGTGAGCGGACAACGGGGCGTCGGCACCGCAACTTAACCCTTTGCCAACTTCCCCGCAGCGACACGAGCCTGATCCGTCGTCGTTATTTCCTCGTTGAGTTGCAGGCGGTAGACGGCGTCCAGGATTTCGCCGAATCTCGGCCCGGCCTTCACGCCCAGGGCGATCAGATCGTCACCGGAAATAAGCGGTGGGGGGGCTATCTCGTTGGGCGCTATCGCCTCCGCACGCCGCATAAGGCGGTCATAAGGCCCCGAATCCGCGCCGGTCGCAATCAGCTCAGCTTTAAGCAGCACCGGCAATTCAGCCCAGACGGCACCGGCCATCAGCAGCTTGAGGTCCGCAAGTTCCAGGATACTCTCATCGCGAACGGCTGTGAGCGATCCCACCAGCCAGACCACGGCATCCGTCAGACGGTTGCTCAGTCGGAGCGCCCTGCACACCCCAGCCGCCTCGCGCGGGCTTCTATCGCACAAGAGTGCCGCCAATGCCGCCGATGGACGGATCGCCCGGTGGGGGAGGGCGGCGAGTCGCCGCTCGATCACCTCGCGGCAACGCGGGTCAGGTCGCCACTTGCTGGACAAGTGCTCATCCAATCCCAGGCGAACCAGAAGCGCCCACGCAGTCGTGCGAGTCGGCGCGGTCAATATCGCCTCGAGCTCCTGCCAGACTCGCTCGGCACTTATGCTCCGCAGATTCGGGGCCAGCCTTGTCACCGCCTCCGCCGTGGCCCGCTCGATCTTGAATCCGAGGCGGGCGGCGAATCGCACCGCTCGCAACATCCGCAGGTGATCCTCGGAGAACCGATCGTCGGGATCACCGATGGTTCGCAGGACACCGGCTTCGAGGTCCGCTCGTCCCCCGACATAATCGAGCACACGCTCCTCGGCGGTGTCGAAGAACAACCCGTTGATCGTGAAATCGCGCCGGCGTGCGTCGTCCTCCTGAGTCCCAAAGGTGACCTCATCGGGGTGCCGGCCGTCGGAGTACGTGCCATCCGTGCGAAAAGTAGCCACTTCGATGTCGTGCCCGAACCTCCGGACGATCATCACGCCGAACTTTGCACCGACGTGTCTCGCCCGTGGAAAGATCTCGCGGACGCGACGCGGGACGGCATCCGTCGCTACGTCGTAGTCCTTGGGCTCTTGTGACAGAAGCATGTCCCGGACACAGCCCCCGGCGAGCAGGGCGGTGTGCCCGGCGGCGCGCAGCTTCTCTATTACGTCGAGAGCAGCTCGCCAAGCGTTGTCCACTTCGCCATTCATCTGCAAAAGAAAGTCACCCGGTTTCTTCCGAACCGGCGTTCATCCAAGACTCGCCATGAGGCATCGACGTCCGGCTCGAACCGCCTCTTCGCCTCATGGTGCAGCACCACCAGTGGACGATTGTCGTCTCGCTCGGCGAGCCTGCAAAGGTACTCCCGAACCCGCCCGGACGCTGAAACGTCCGCCGAGTCGCGGTAGGGGGGGTCCAAAAGGATGAGTTCGAACGGCTCACCATCCGTGTGCGATACCGCCCCGGTCCAGGCATCCCCGCGGGACACCGCGGATGCCCCGCCTGCTCCAAGCGCCCGGATATTCGCCTTCAAGGCGTCCAGGGCGACGCTATCGCGCTCGAAGAACCGGCAGGACGCCGCCCCGCGCGAGATCG
>CBDUZY010000105.1:0-7727 GCA_965371825.1 uncultured bacterium | reverse complement strand
CCCCCACTGGCACCTGAAGCCAGCGCGTCTGCCAATTCCGCCACATCCGCTCCGGGCATTCAACCCGTTTCTTGGACCGTCGAGACGCAACCCTTGTGCCGGTGCGCTAACTTGAGGCGCCCCGTGCGGGCGGGTCTCAAACGTGCCGAACGGTCGGACCGGACATTGTGAGGGACCGGTTGCGGCAAGTCAACGTGGGCGCGGAAAGTTGATGGGCTATTCGATATAGATTGCGTCGCCGGGCTTCAATTGCGGCAATCGGTCTACCTTGGCGGCAACGTCTTCGGCGTCCAGGGCAAAAAGTGGTGAGATCGCGAGGGTTACGTCCGGCGTGCCATCCTTGGTGCGCGGAACCGTGACGCCTGCGGCGTCGAGCCAACGGCAAGCGCGGGCGGTCTGGTCGCGCCTCGAAGACTCGAGCGAGTCGACGCCCCTGGCGTTCTTGACCGGTGAAAACTCCTCGGCCCGATTCACCTCTAGGACGAGCGGGCTTTCGGCGAGGGGCAGAGCGTCGAAGACGAAGGTCTCGAGTTTGACCGCGTTGGGTCCATTCGGCTGGATGCGCTGCTCCGCTTCATCCAGGTAGGCAACCGCCTTCTCGGCCCGGCGAAACGGCAACTGGAACGTGCGGCCCCCGAGCTGCTCGACAAAGTCGACGTTCAGCAGGTGAATGGCCAGGTTGCCCGCATCGAACCTGCGGCCGCCGTCTTCGTTCCTGGCATGTGCGCAAACTTCGGGAAACTCCGTGTATTCGACGACGATCACCCGGCCGTCGTGAACGCACACGTTGCCGACCCTCTCGAGGTCGTCGGCCTTCCGGGCGATCTTTGTCGACATCTGTGATCCGGTGTCGGCGTGTAAGCCGATGAACAGCGGATCGATCGGCTTTACCAACGGATTGTCGACCTGGAAGTAAGAGATGATCTCGATCCCTCGCGCGCGCATGTCTTTCGTTGCCCCGCCGGTCACAAGGGCCTTGAGCGAGCCGCCGTGACCGTCCGGAGCCAGGGCGAGTCGGTGCTTCGCATCCAGCAGCAAACGCCCCTGAAAGTCGAACGCCGGCAGCATTCCCTGGCTGAAGGCGATCACGTCCTCGCCGGGCAGCCCGAAGAACTCGTGTTCTTCCAGGAAGTCGAGCGTTTGGTCGTGATTTGCGGGGCTGGTCATTATGTACCACGGGATCTTGGCGGCGTAGCGGTTGCGAACGGCTTTGATGGTCTCCGCGAAGATCTGGAACAGGGTCCTCTCGCCTACCGGTGTCACAACTACGGCACCCTTGGGGCCGTCGATGCCGAGTCTCGTTCCCTGTCCGCCGGCGACGGTGAACGCCGCGACCTTGCCTGCCGCGATCAACTCGCGTCCGCGGCGTGTGGCGGATTCGTACAGTTTCTCGTTGCCCGGGGTCGCAACGCCCGGGTACACCGGTGCCGGGCTCAGCCGGTCCAGAGCCGTCGCTTGCGGTTTGGCGAGCACGTGCGTCGAAATGATCGGGTCGAGTACGTCCCACGGGATGGATTCGAGTTCGGTTACGAGTTGCTCCCGGTCAGCCGCGGATAGTTCGTCCCACCAGCGGAGAACGTGTGCCTGCCCCCTGGGCTCGAGCGCCGCCAGGCACTTCTCGTAACGTGCGTCGATCGTCGAAGGTACTGCCGTCATCGATTCGGTTGCTCCTGGTCAAAACGCGCCCCGCCTAACGAACAGCGATGTGCGGCGTTCCCTGTCCGGTTCCTCGAGCCGTCGTCCGACCTTACCTGGGCGCCGGATCGCCCACAAGCCTCCTTGGAAAGGGACCCATAAACTGCATGCATCCTGGCCGGGACAAAGCCGGCCCGGCCCAAACTCTTGCGCCACATAGGGTTACGATTCATGCCATTGCGTGAATCCATCTGTCCGATTGAGTGTATATGTTTACAGAGAGGGGGCGGTCCGCGCGTGCGGGCATGTTCGACGAGGGCGTCGGGCCAAGGGGGTCCACGCCTGCCGATTCTTGCGGGAAGACACTGACTTGAGCCTCGGCGAAGTACTCCACGAGCGTAAGCTAATCACGTCCGCGCAGCTCAAGCAGGCCCGGGCGTCGCGCAAACCCTCGGAGCGGATTGAGCACTGCCTGGTTCGTCTAGGTTTCATTACCGAGCGCGACTATCTCGAAATCTACAGCGAACAGCTTTCCATCCCGCTTGTGGACCTGAGCGAGATCGAGATCGATCCGGTGCTGCTCGGGGAGACCCCCTCGAAGGTGGTACACCGGGACAGAGTCATCCCCATCGATCGCCACGACGGAACGATCCGCGTCGCCACGAACAACCCGTTCAACCTGTACGCTTTCGACGAGCTGCGGATGCTGATGGGGGCCAAGATCGAGACGGTCCTCGCCACGGGTGAAGAGATCTCACGCATCATCAAGCAGCACTACGGTGTCGGCGGCCACACCGTCGAAGCCATGATCGGCGAGTCCGACGTCGAGGTGGTGAGCGCGGTCGATCCGGACAACGCCGACCTGATCGAACAAGCGCAAGAAGCCACAGTCGTCAAGCTTGTCAACGAGATCCTGCTCGAGGCGATCCGCGATCGAGCCAGCGACGTCCACATCGAGCCCTATGAAGACGATTTGAGAATTCGCTACCGCATCGACGGCGTGCTTCACACGACCAACGTCCCGCCGGAAATCCGTAGGTTCCACGCCGCGATCGTAAGCCGCATAAAGATCCTCTCGAACCTCAACATCGCGGAGAAGCGGCTGCCGCAGGACGGCGGATTCAAGATCAAGGCTCAGAACCGTGACATCGACCTGCGGGTGAGCGTCATCCCCACGGCGTTCGGCGGGGCCGTCGTCATGCGAATCCTCGACAAGCAGTCGGTCCTGCTCTCACTCGACCGCCTTGGCTTGATCGACGAAGCCCTCACCGGCATCGAGCACCTGATCTCTCAGCCTTACGGGATCATTCTCGTCACCGGCCCGACCGGTTCCGGTAAGACCACAACGCTGTACGCCGCCCTCAACACGATCCGCACTGACACGATCAAGATACTCACCATCGAGGATCCGATCGAGTACTACCTCGACGGTATCCAGCAGGTGCAGGTCAAGCCGCACATCGGGCTCACCTTCGCATCCGGGCTTCGCTCCTTCCTTCGACACGATCCGGACGTGATCCTCGTCGGCGAAATTCGCGACCTCGAGACAGCCGAGGTGGCTATTAACGCCTCGCTGACCGGTCACCTGGTCTTTAGCACGCTTCACACCAACGACGCCGCCACCTCGACTACGCGATTGCTCGACATGGGCGTCGAGCCGTTTCTCGTCTCCAGTGCGGTCAGCGGTGTTCTGGGGCAACGTCTGGTACGACGCATCTGCAAGGGGTGCAGGGAGGAATACACGCCCGATCCCGGCGACGTTCCATCCGACTTCACGGTAGAGCCGGGTATGAAGCTCTACCGTGGCGCTGGGTGTCGCGATTGCCGCAACACCGGGTACCGCGGGCGTATGGGCATCTTCGAGCTTCTGACGGTTACGGACGAGCTGCGCGAGATGATCGTCAAACGGCGCTCGGCCACCGAAATCCTGGTAGTCGCCCGTGAGCAAGGTCTGAAGATCATGCGCGAGGACGGCTGGGCCAAAGTTCTCAAAGGCATGACCACAGTCGAGGAGGTCGTCCGCGTGACCAAGATCGACGTGACCGCTCTCTCCTGACGAGCCTACCGACACGCGAATCTCCCGCCGGATGTCTCACCGCAGAGATCGCAGAGGACGCGGAGCGTTCTCGGATGTATAGGGCTGCGCCCCCCTCGCCACTCTCTCTGCGAGCTCGGCGCTCTCTGTGGTTGAATCTGGGGTGCGGCCTAGGTGTCGTCGGAGTCGCCTTCGCCGACGAGGAAGATGCGGTTCTTGCCGGCGCGTTTGGCCGATAGCAACGCTTCGTCGGCACGGGCTAGAAGTGCGTTCACTGTTGCGCCGTCCCATGGAAAGGTTGCCAATCCTCCACTGATGGTCAGTTGCCCCTTGCCGGAGGGGCCCAGCTTCGAGAACTGTTGGGAGCCGAGTGCATCCCTAAAGCGCTCGAGCACTGCCAAGGCTTCATCGGGAGGCTTCGATCCGGCGGCCCGCGGACCGTCGGGATCCCAGAACACGACGGCGAACTCGTCGCCGCCGTAGCGCGTTACGATATCCTGCTCACGGGAGTACTGCCGGAAGAGTTCCCCGGTCAGGCGGATGATCTCGTCGCCGGCGTCGTGGCCGAACTTGTCGTTGTAGGCCTTGAAGTCGTCGACGTCGAAAAGCAATAGCGTCACCTGGAATCGCTCGTCCGTGGCGCGGGCGAGGATCTCCTCGAGCCTGGTTCGCAGATACCGCCGGTTGGGCAAGCCGCTGCACTCGTCGGTGACGGCGAGCCTGCGCCAATGCCTTTGACTGGAGGCGTTGGCGAGAATGTGGCTACACACGGTCGCGTAGTGCGTCAGCTTCTCCGCGTCTTCGAGCGTGTAGGGATCGTCGCGCTCGGAAACGGTCAGTTGGCCTATCACACGGCCTTTGCCGGTGAGCGGCGCGGTGAGGACGGGTGTGCTCACGGCCTCGCCACTTGTGGCGACCGCCCCTTCGATGACAATCGTCGCTCCGCGAGACCGCAAAGCGGTACGAATCAACGTTGCCAGCCTCTCGATCAAGACGTTGGGCCGTTTGCCGACCGCCGCGAGACTCGCTCCGAGTTGAATCAGTTCGTCCGTGGAGGGGGGCGATACCGGTGCGCGTGTCGAGCCCGCAAGGCTGTTGGGTCGCCCATAGCCGACGGCGGAGTCGAGCTCGTCGCCTTCGAGCGGCGCCACGAGATAATCATCGGCTCCGCTGGCGAGAGCCCGTCGTGCAGCCGGCTCGCACTCGGGCGCACACAACAGGATTAGTCTAGTATCCGGCCCTCCCGCTTCGCGCAAACCGCTGACCGCATCATCCAAACGACACGTTGACGCGTCGACCCCGGCGAGCACGGCGCGGGCAGGGTTGCGTGCCAGCTCGGCAATCCCGGCGAGGATGGTTGGGCGGCGGATGATCTTCCATTCGGGGTAGCGGCGGCCAAGGTCAGCGAGAAGGACATCCTCGCCGGTTGGCCCCTTGCCGATTACGAGGAGCCGGTCCCGTTGGAGCGGGTCGGAGGATGCGTCCAGCTCCGTGATCACGATTCACCCCTGGCCGTCGAGTCCTTCTCGTCGTCACCACGCAGGGCGGACGATTCGTCGGGGGCGATGGCGGCAATGTCGTCACCCATCAGGGCCTCGAGCTCTTCATCCGTGAGAAGCGGTTCGAACGAGTCAGGTTCAAGGGCGGACTCGGCCGGTACCGTTCGCCCGATCGGCAACGGAGCCGGCGCCTCACTCGGGGGCGACGGAGCGCTACGCCGAGGTGGCGGCGCGCGACGCACCGGTTCGTCCGCGTACCGCAACCAGGGTACTCGGGCGGGCTCGGCTGTATCGACGTCCGGGCGTCCATCTCCAGGGGCCATGGGCTCTGGGGGCTCCGGAGTCGCGTCGTCCCCGTGGGTGCTTGGCGGATCCGGCGCGGGCGCCACGGGCGCCACGTCCGCTCCATCTTGTGCAGGCGACGAGCGGTCGGTCTTGACGGCCTCACGTTCGCGAGGCGCATTCTCACTCGGTTGATCCACGCATCGGTTCGGTGCACGCTCAGTCACGCCTGCCGCCCGCATAGCGGCCCCGAGCATCCGAAGCACCTCATCCGTTGCCTCGCCGATGGCGCCGTGCTCGATGGCCCGTGTGGTTCGGGCGTCGGACTTGTTCCGGCTGTACACGTAGATAGAGACATTCCGCCGGATGCGCGACAGGATGGTGAAGAACTCGAATTCCGCGGGTGCGAGTTCGTCGACGCTTACAACAACCATCCGCGTCGGAACATCGTCTCCCTTGCAGAGGCGGGCGAGACCGCGGTAGACGTCGTCACATGTGTCGGCGTCAAGACCGGCAATGGTCAGGCGGGCGTCCATCGAAGGACCATCCGGCGCGGACAAGGCGATACCGGCGGTGGAATCGGAACGTATGTGAAGGACCGGATGGCGCGGGCCGGTCGGTGCATCCGGGGCGGTACGATTCGGTCGCCCTTGGTGATTGTGCATGCCTATACCCTCTCCATAGCCAGTCTAGCGGTTCTGGCGTCGGGCGTCAAACTTCGCTCTCCACGTGCGTCGTTATCGAGGGAGCGGCGTTCGCCGACGAAGTGCGGTTCGACGAGCGCCGGGCGCGTTCTTTGGGAGCTGCTGCGTGCGTTCGTAGCGGTGCGGGGTTCGTCGGTCGAGTTGCGGGTGATGGCGAAATGGAACTCCACAGCAAGACGGGGCGTTGCGAGTCGTATGGCGTCCGGGATCGGCACCCGATCGTCGCGTCGTGCCACGGAGCCGGATGCTTGCCGCCGTTCCCTTTCCACCAGGTTCCGGGCGTGAGCGAATGGGTGTTGACGGCATTGAACTACGGAGTCGCAACCGGGTTTCTGCCGCTGATCACGGACCGATAACGCGAATGGACCGGGTGGCGATCCACTGGTTGCTCCGATGGGCGATCGGATGCTGCGTCGGCGGGTGTGAGGTGGATTGAACGATCCTCGTTGTCGACCGGCTGCCGAAGGCTCGCATCGGTTTGAAGTCATAGAGGAAGGCATCTGATGGGTGACGTGGGTGAGAACCTCCTTGCGGTCTTGAAGTCTCTGGAAGACGCGATAAGGCGGCGGGAGCATGGTGATGCAATCGACAGGATTCTGGCTGAGGCGCCGCGTGGAACACTGGTCCGCTCACTGCGCGATCATGAGGTGGTGCGTCAGTTCCGCCGGGAGCTGACCGACGGACTGATTCGCGTCGACACGGCCAATCGTTTGCTCGGCGTGATTCGGATGGCCGTGGAGGCGGCGCTGGCATGATGGCGGCTGTTTTGGAGTCCGGCGGAACGCTCCTTGCCGTGTTGACACCGCTCGTAGCGGTGCCGCTGACGGTCATCACCTTCTATCTTCGATCTCTTCGCGAGCACCAGGTTACCTGGCATTCAGAGTTGGTCCGACGATTCGAGACGGTCGAAGCCTCGGTGACCGACCTCCGCAAGATCGTATCTGAGTTCGAACGCGATTACACGAGCAAGGAAGAGTGGTTGCGAGAGTGCATGCAGGCGCGTCATACGCTCGAGCAGTTGAAGGAGGCATCGGTGCGTCTTGATGCAACGATGGGCAACATGATTTCCAACACGTACGCCGAGCGGGGCGCGGACCGGGGACGAGCGGGACGCGTCGAAGACAACTCTCTTCGCTCGGGGACAATCCGTGCGGAACATGAGGATTGCGAGTGATGGCGAACGGGCGAGACACTCGAGAGATAAAGCTGATTCGCAACGAAATCCTCGTAGCGCTCAAAATGCTGTACCCGGGTGCCCTGCAGGCGGATCAGCTCGTGCGCAGCCTTCTCATTCTCTTCCCCGCGCTGGAGTTCGACCATCTCCGGCGCGACTTGCACTATTTGACGGATAAGGGCTACATCGAGCGCGTGGCCGCCGACAGTGAGAGTGACGCACGATTGACACCATGGCGGAAGCGGTGGTTCAGGCTGACGACGACCGGGGTGGAGCTGGCCGACCGGTGTATCCGGGATCCGGCGTTCGACGAGTCATGAATGCTTGCACACAAGGGCGGTTATCTGGGAATGGCCGGGCGGCGACGGAAGAGGTCGGCGCCGGGCGACGCCTCGCGC
>CBDUZY010000104.1:0-7746 GCA_965371825.1 uncultured bacterium | reverse complement strand
TGTTTCGTCGGGTTGTCCAAGGGGGCTCCGTCCACCGCGGCCTCGAAGTGCGGCAGGGCCTCCTTGTATCTGCCCACTTCCTCGAGACCGACCGCCATGCGGTAGTCCGCCAGGGGATCGTCCGGGGCGACTTCGCGGGCGAGATTCAGCAGTCGCAAGCCCTCCTCGACGTCTCCCAGTTTCAGCTTCGACATTCCCAGCAACTGGTAGGCGCCGCTTTGAATGCTTGGCTCTTCGTGCACAAACTCGCGGTTCGCGCACTCGATCGCCTTCGCATAGTCGCCGGTACGGTAATGGCACCAGCCGAGTCTTTCCCAGACGCGCGGTACGGTCGGAAAGAGCGTGGCGATCCGCTCCGTCTTGCGAAGGGGCGTCGTGTAGGCGGGAGCGACTCGCCAGCAAATGCCGATCATCGTGCAGACCACGACGGTGCCGACAAGTCCCGCAGTGAGCCGCGGTGCCACACTCGTCGACTTTGTTTTCCATCGATGGAATCCGCTGCAAACCACCGTCATCGTAAGCCAGAGAAGCCCGATGATCGGAAGATACATGTAGCGGTCAGCCGCGAGCACGTTCCGGGCCGGAAAGAACGGTAGCGTGTCGCCGATTCCCGCGAAGAACCACAATGAACCGAGCAGGCACACTCGTGATCGCCAAGAGAACCAAGTCATAATGACCAGGCTGAGGAGGACCACGATCGCAGCCTTGAGCGTGTCCGGAGTCCACCAGTACACCTCCGGCGGTGTTGGGTAGTAGCTTGCCTGCCCGACCGGCCAAACAAAGTGCTGGAAGTAGAACGCCAGGGCCATCAAGATTCGGACCGCGCGCGGTCCCAGCAGGTGCTCGGATCCACCGGCGAACAGGTCGGCCTGGGCGGTCGAGCGGATGTTGACGATCACGAACACGCCGACGATCAATGTACAAGCCGCCCAAACTGACCAGAACCGCCGACTGAGCTTTTCTCGCCGGGCGAGGGCGACTATGAGCAGTAGCAGAGGCAGACCCGCGCGCACCTTGCTGATTACGGAGAGCAGAACGAGCACGGCAGTCAGGATTGCCATGTGCGGCCTGCGACGATCCAGCCAGCGGTCGAACGTCAGCATTGAGACCAGGGCGAACAGCGTGGACAGAAGCATCATGCGACCGTTTATCCACGCGACCACCTCGACCTGAAATGGATGGACGGCGAAGAGCAGGGCGGCGACGCAGGCAATCACGCGCGCTCCCTTGCCGACGTCGCCGGCTGAAGTGTGTGTGTCGCCGCCTGATCCGTAGCGCGACCGCGAAGGAGCGGACCCCTTGCCGCTTGCCGCCGCATCTTCGATCGACGGCGTCTGTCGTGCTCTTGTCGGGTCTTTGCCTCTTTGCAGCGCCACGAGAACCGCCCAGACGAGCAAAGCGTTCAGCGCGTGAAGCCACATGTTGTCAAAATGGAACAGCCAGGCCCCGCGCTCGACACCCTCGTCGAACAGGCCGAAGAGACCGGCGACGACGAACTCCGCCTGAAACGTGAGCAGCGGGAGCGGCTGATACAGGTCTCGATGAACTATGGAGAAGAGCTGGACGGCGTGCGACAACGAGGGGTGGTTGACGAAGACGTGGTTGAGCACCAGCCGGTGATCGTCGCCACCGACGAAGCCCCCGTGCAGCGCGGGCCAACCCATCGCCATCGCGGCTACCACGATGAGGCCTGCGCAAACGAGCCGTCGTCGACGCCTGCCTCCAGCTCTTCTGTTGGGATGCTCCGTGCCGGTCATCCGGCTCTTCCTCCGCCGGACCGGTTTCAGGCCGATCCTCGAGGGGCGATTGTAACCATCGACTCGATGCCGAGCCACGCCGGCCAATCGGGTGACCTTGGCCCGCCGGCCGTCAGGCCTCCGCTACCGGCTCCCTCTCGGCGGCGCACCGCCGGGTCGGCAGGTGTGCCCGTCCCGATCGGCGACACGGCGTTGTGTTGAGGATCGATTCCGCGTCGATATAGGTGGAATGCTCCATTCCCATTAACCGGGCATCGCGAGCCGTTCAGAACGGCAATCCACCCGGGGGGCTGACGCAAGAGCACCAATCCCCGAACGAAGGCGTTCCTTGCCCCAGGGGACCCTGACGATCACGCCAAGAAATCCCCGGAGCGGGGGTTGCACGCCGGGCGGACCTTGCATGTAATACGAGGATTCGGACACCCTGGGCCTCTCGGTAGACCGAGATGCAGGCCATCACATAGATCTTGGGCATCCGATTCAACTGCAACTCATCGGACGGCCAAAGTCGAGGACCTATATCGGAGACCTGATAATGCCGATTTCAATCCCGTGGATGAATTTGGTTAAACTGTTGATGCGTTTTCTTCTGCGCAAGGGCACCGGCTGGGATAGCATAATGATAGTCGGCCCCTCGCTGATTATTGCAGGGTTCGTCTATTTCGCGTGTGTGGAACATATCGATCCAAGCCGCAATATCCTGTCGACAGCATACCGTTCGGTCATTCCGGGGCAAACTTATGAGTTTCGGGGAGGGAGTGCGACAGGGTTCTACTATCAGGTGGGCCAGGCGTTGGCAGACAAGTCCAAGGACACATCGACTCCCTTTACCCTTGAGAAGACCGACGGCGGGTCCCGCGCCATCCTGGGCAAAGTGTCGAGTAACAGTGGACCCACTTTTGGACTCGCTCAGGACGACTACGTGGCCGAATTCAACCAGCAATCGGTTCAGGTCAAGGAAATCTGCCCCCTGTACGAGGAGAAGCTTCACATCGTCTATGACCTGGCGAAGTGGAAGGAGAGGAGCGACGAGAACGACGATCCGCGCCCGAAACTCAGTTCGCCACTTGACGAGGAAGGCGATCAGCCCCCGACACTCAGTTTGTCGCCCGATGAGAGAACTCGCGCCTTCTTCAAAGGAGCTAGGATCAGGTTCAAGAGCGATGCTCCGGGCGTTGGCCGACTGAACGCCGGTGAACTGTTGGTGGGCCTCGCCGGCCTGACCCATGAGAAAACGGTCGCCTGTAGTGTGGGTGAAGTTATCGCCACCCTGGAAGGTTGTCCCGGCAAATGCGAGTTCGATGTGGCCTTTGTGACCTTGGGCGCGCCGCACACGAAGATGAAGGAGATCCTGGAAAACGATCACGGACGGTTCGGCCTGATGAGCGTCGAACCGGAACTAGCCCAATCCTTGGTTCGAGTAGCGAGAAAGCCGTACAGCTTCACCAACTTCGAAGGGGTTTATGACGGGTATGGTAACGTGTGGACCGTCGGCATCGACGCTATCCTGATCGCGTCGCGCGATGTAGGTCAGTCCGCGATCGCGCACGTCCTGTTGTTACTGAAGGACATAGGCGACAAGGAGACGGAGGAAACCACCGGTGTGTCTGCACTGCTCTCAAAGAGCGACGACTTTGAGAGCCGTGCGGCACAATTCCAGGTTGGGGTCTTCCAAAAGATTAAGGCCTGGACCTTCTCCAGCCTAGGCCTCCTGGTGCTCATAATAGCCTCGACGGGCATCGTGACGTGGATCGTATCCACCGGTAAGGAGACCCTTTACGTACAAAAAATCACGAAGATCTACCGGGAGGGGCTTCCGAAGACAGGGGAGCTCGACGGCACGGAGAGGCCCATACCTCTGCCGCTTATCGAAGGAGAGCCGACGTGGTGCGTGCGGTGCGTGCGGAAGATCATCTCGGGTCTAGCGAAGTTGATCGATCTCACGATGGAGATTAGAGATGACTACGACTCTGGTGGGATCGTGATATGGCACCAGCGCTACCTCCTGGAGACCATCCACGGAATCCGGGCGGTCTTTCGGCGTCACTTGGCGGCTCGTCTTCGTCAGGCAATCGAGAGCGGCGTGGATGTCAACGTGCGCAGCCTTCATCGCCTTCGCGTGGCGAACTACCTTGATGCGGACTCGTTTCGCGAACTCAGTCAGCTCCTAGAATCACGGGCGTCGCGGGCGGGCGGCGCGGTCGTGCCCGGCAGAAAGGGCCAGTTGCTCACGTTGCTCAACTGGGGCGACGGTGGACCTTGACGGTTCGCAGGCTTGGGGTTGCGGTGTGTCGATGGGGTTCTACGTCTGGCCTTGCCCGAGGGACTCCGGGCGCCCGATTGCCCCGGCTGTCCGCCGGTTCCCGACGAGTTTGAAGCTCACCTTCCCACGGCCTGCGACTTACCACCAGTTCCGCCATCCGGTGAACGACAACGTTGGCTTTCCGATTCGCACCGGCGACCGGCGGGAAGGGAGCGCCCGGGACTGTCGTTAGGTCTGGGGCTGGTCAATTGCTAGATACCGCGTGGGTCGCTACGCTACCCGAGACCCGAGTCTTGGGCGCTCGTAGCTCAGCCGGATAGAGCACCGGTTTCCTAAACCGGGGGTCGCAGGTTCAAGTCCTGCCGGGCGCGATTCATTTCGACGCACATGCACGCGCGGGGGCGCCTCTTGCGACGCATGGACTCCTTGCTCCCGCATAATCCTCTCCGCCGACTTGCCGTCGATGAGCTTCTTGCCGTACTATCCGGCTGATCGAGGCGGTGCCTCGAAGACGATTGTGGGCGACAGGAGGAAACCCCATGAGTACGTTGTTCAGAGCCATTCCGGTCATTCTTGTGTCATTGATGATCCCGTTGCTAAACGGCTGCCCGGCTGCGGGCGACGGAGGTAACGGGGACGGCGATGGAAACGGCACAACGCCCGTGGCCAAGACGCCTCAGGATTACTGGCAGACAAACGCCGCCGGCGGAACCAGCCAGGATTTTTCCGAGTCACCGGTCCCTGCCGGATTCTTCGATTTTGGAGGCAGAAGCTGCGAGGCATTTGATGGCGCGGCCGGCTTTGTCGGCACAGCCATCAGCGAAGGCGCATTAGGCCTGGCGGACACTATCGTGAGCAGGAGCGAGGACCCAATAACACCATCCGACCCGGTCGGGACGGTAAACTCCGTCGATGTCGAAATTACGGCGCTTAGCATGGTGAGTGTCGAGTCGATCACGGTCTCTTGCGACGGCGGGCCAACTCAGTGGGACGTCTTCGTCGGGCTCTCGGACACGCCTCCTCCTGCCGGGACGCTCACAGCCACAAAAGACCACGAGAACGGCGGCACGGCCGAGACCGTCTTGTACGTCCTGCCGAAACTGATCTTCACAAACGTGGATGACCCGACTGTAGAGAGAGTGCTCGATTTGGGCGAAGAGGGTGAAGGCCCGATCGAGCTTCACGCAACGATCCCGTGGGTCCACGCCATCAACCCGGCTGACCCCGACCCGGGTGCGGCGTTCATTCTCGGAATAGACGGAGGCGCAGGGGTCGGCAAACTGGCCGGCGAAGACTTCAGCGATCCGACCACGATGCAGGGCGGGACGCTGATCGCCTGCACGGAGCACTTCAACCCCTCAGGTTCCCACCTGCATAACACTTGCGTGGTCGATACCGACGACGACGGCATCACCGACGGTACGGATAACTGTCGCTTCGCCCCCAACTTCGACCAAGAGGATTCCGACGGCGACACGTTCGGGGATGAGTGCGATCCCTGCCCCGACGATCCTGACTGTCCGAGCGGTGACTGCGAGGGCAGATGTCAGGATCTGCTCACGACCCTCTGCGACTTTATGTACGCGGCCTTCGACTGCGATCTGTGGGAAGCGTGCATGGCGGAGATGTTGGAGTGCATCCCGCCGGACTGCATCCCGACTGAGACTTCGGCCTGTCTCGAGTTCGCCGAGCAACAGAGCGCAGCTTACGAGAGCTTGGGTGATGAGTCAGTAACCACGATCTTCGAGGACTTCACCAACGAGGGGTGTGATCGGTGTGATGTCCGGACATATGAACTCTGCGAGGTGCCGGACTGCCTGGAGGATATGGGTGGCGACGTTGGGCTCAAGGCCGTGCTGAAGAAGTGGTTCCCTCGCAAGGTGCACACGCGCATTCGAGAGGGGCGCTAGGTCCTCGCGAGATCGTGTGCAGCAAGTCAGCGGCGCCACAAAAAGAGTACAGCTCGCGGGCCTATCATGGGACCCACGAGCTGTTCCACCGTTTAGCGGTGACTCTCGTGCCTAAGGCAGAGAGGTCTTATGCGGGAAAGAACGAGAAGTACATCCATACGCCTGTGAATGCTGCGCCTGCCGCCAATAGAAACGTCCAAAAGAAACCCATTCTTTTTCTCCTGCCAACCGGAAACTAGTCTAGACCATCGCGGTGTCACTGCCACAGTGCCGTGACCGCGCCGATTGAGCTTGTTATCGGGCTGCACTGCTAATAAAGGCCAATTATTCACGGTGAATGTGAAAGCTGACGAGCTAAACGACACGACGGCGAGCGACACTGGACAATATCCGCCGACAATGGCAAGAACCGGGCGAGGGCATCGGCACTGAGCCTCACAGAGGGAGTCAGCCGCCTTGTCGCGGTCCAGGGCACAAGTAGCATGGGAATGATCGCGGAGGAAAACAAATGGTTCGAGTTGCTGTGTGTTTAGTGGCGATTGCATTCGGCCCGCCGGTAACGGCTCAGGACCGCTCGGCGGCACCTTCGGATGAGAACACACTCGACGCCCGAGAGGTTGCCCATTTCGCCGAACTCGCCCTCGAGTGCATACATCGGGAGTACCCCAACAAGATCTCTCATGTGATGAACTCCGCCGAGGACGTGGGACAACCACATGAGCTGACACCGGTCTTTTTCGGCTGCTTCGATTGGCACTCGGCGGTACACGGACACTGGTTGCTCGCCCGACTCTGCAGGACCCAACCCGACGGACCATTCGTGGCGAAGGCCCGGGCCGCACTCGACAAGAGCTTTACCAGGGAAAGGGTAGCGGCCGAGCTTGCGTACCTCGAGGGCGAGGGGCGTAAGACGTTCGAGCGACCATACGGACTCGCGTGGCTCTTACAGCTTTCCGCCGAACTTCACGAATGGGACGATCCGCAAGCCAAGCGATGGGCAGCCGCCTTGGAGCCGCTGGAGCGAGTGGCGGCTGAGCGTTTCGGAGATTGGCTTCCGAAGCTTTCGCATCCGATCCGCACCGGCGAGCACAGTCAGACGGCCTTCGCGTTGGGGTTCGTGCTCGATTGGGCTCGGAGCCGCGGTGAAAACGAGATGGCCGAGCTCGTGGCCCGGCGCGCTCGCGACTATTTTCTGAACGATAGGGGAGCTAACCTGTCCTTCGAGCCGGACGGTCAGGCCTTTCTGTCTCCCATCATCGCCGAGGCCGATCTGATGCGTAGGATTCTAAGGCCCACGGAGTTCGCCGCGTGGCTCGGGGCCTTCGTGCCTGGGTTGAGCCTGGATGATACGGCTGACTGGCTGCCGCCGGCCGTGGTAACGGACAAGGCCGATGGAAAGCTGGCGCATCTCGACGGGCTGAACCTCTCACGAGCGTGGATGCTCGAGGGGATCGCCGCCGGGCTCCCGCCCGCGGATCCGCGCATCAGAGGCCTGCTAAGCGCCGCCCGCGAGCACCGCCGCCTGGGGCTCGAAGCCGTCACCGGCGAGCACTACGAAGGCGGACACTGGCTGGGCAGCTTCGCGGTCTACCTGGTCACCAAACGCGGGCTGTAAGAAGTACACGCCCGGCCTTGTTAATCCACAGAGTACACAGAGGGCACAGAGGCAGAACTCGGTTTACCAGGACGCCACGCTCAACACCACGTGCCGAATTCAAGCTCTTCGGGATCATAGATGTGTTCACATTCCAGTCCCGAATATCGAACCGCCTCTCCCGACACAAATGTGCATCGATCCCCGGGGGCGAGCGGGTTC
>CBDUZY010000103.1:0-7767 GCA_965371825.1 uncultured bacterium | reverse complement strand
GGTCGGAAACCGGTGCCACACCTGCTCGGTGGACCTTCTCAACGGGTCGCCAGAGCGCGTGAATCCAGTGTTTGCTTTGCGGCTGGCGGTTCGCGCTGGTGACATACCGGTGTATATTGACGGCGATGAGCGCCGTACCCGACGTCGAAGAGACGAAATGGACGATCGCCCGTCTGCTGACCTGGACGAGCGAGTACCTGGCAAAGCGCGAGGTCGACGATCCGCGCCTCTCGGCGGAGGTGCTACTAGCCCACGCGACGCAGTGTCGTCGGATTGATCTGTACGCGAGATTCGATCGGGTCCCGGACGAAGACCGAGTCGAGCGATTCAGGGGGCTGGTTCGTAGGGCGGCGGAGCAAGAGCCGATTGCGTATCTGGTGGGAGAGAAGGAGTTTTTCTCGCTCGCGCTGATCGTCACACAGGATGTGCTGATTCCCCGGGCCGAGACGGAGACGCTCGTGGAATGCGTCGTCGATCACTGTCGTACGCAGGGCCTGTCCGCACCGCGACTGCTGGACCTCGGTACGGGCAGTGGGTGCTTGGTCGTTGCGGCGCTCGTCCAACTCGACGGCGCCACAGCCTTGGCGGCGGACATCTGTCCGAAGGCACTGTCTATCGCCCACCGCAACGCGGAGAGGCACGGAGTCCTCGATCGCGTTACCCTGGTCGAGGCGGACGGTCTCTCGCTCCCTGAGGATGCGGCGCCCAGCGGCTTCGATGTACTCATGTGCAATCCGCCGTACATACCGGCGACGGCGATTGCGCAACTTGATGCGTGCGTGCGCGATTACGAGCCGATGTCGGCCCTGAGTGACGGCGGCGACGGCCTTTCATTTTATAGGGCCATCGCAGACGATGGGGCTCGGTTTCTTGCGGCGGGCGGAGTCGTGATGGTCGAGGTGGGCGATGGGATGGCCACAGGCGCCGCCGATGTGCTGGCGTCCACGGGCACACTGCGGCAGCGTGACCGACGAAAGGACCGCGTGACGGGCAACGAGCGGGTGCTCGTGTTCGAGGTTGCTTCGACTGGCTAGCCCGAATATCTCACCGCCGAGGTCGCCGAGGACGCGGAGGTCATTGGGGTGCATGAGCTTACGATCAAGACGCCGATGCTTCGCCGGCAGCACGCTGTCGCTCGCGCAGACTGGACCGCTGGTCAGGCAGAAAGGTCCGCGGCTCGTAGAAGTACCTCTAAGACTGCCTCTGCGGACTCTGCGCTCTCTGCGGTGGTTAGGAATGAAGGCTAGGGTCTAGATGTCGTGGCTGCGGGAATGAACGGGTTGGTCGAAACGGACTGGCGACTTGCGGGGAGGGTCAATCGTGCACTTCTTTGAGATTGTGGGTGGCAACCGGTTGAAGGGCTCGGTGGAGATCAGCGGTGCCAAGAATGCGGCACTACCGATCATGGCGGCGTCGATCCTGATCGAGGGAGAGTCGGTGTTACACAACGTCCCCGACCTCGCGGACGTGCGCCAAATGCAGGTCCTGCTGGCCCGGCTGGGGGTCAAGTCGCAGCGCGACGCTGACGGGGCGATGCACCTTCGAGTCGAAGACGAGATGAACGCCCACGCGGAATACGAGCTGGTGAGCAAGATGCGGGCGAGCGTGTGCGTAATGGGGCCTCTCTTGGTGAAGCGAAAGCGAGCGCAGGTGGCGATGCCGGGGGGTTGTGCGATCGGGGACCGGCCGATCGACCTGCACATTCAAGGCCTGCGGTCGTTGGGGGCGGACTTCGACCTCGTCAACGGCGACGTGCTTTTGCGCGCGAAGAAGCTCAAGGGTGCGGAGGTCTTCCTCGGCGGGCCGTTCGGCTCGTCGGTGACCGCGACGGCCAACGTGATGATGGCGGCCACGCTCGCCGAAGGGAAAACGGTCATCGCTTCGGCGGCGTGTGAGCCGGAGGTCGCCGATCTGGCGACTTACTTGAACGCCTGCGGAGCGAGGATAGTTGGGCATGGAACGCCGGAGATCGTCGTCGAAGGCGTGGAGAGTATGAGCGGCGCCGAGCATCACGTCATTCCCGATCGGATCGAGACCGGCACTTTCATGATCGCCGGGGCGATCACCAACGGCGATCTCGAGCTTGTCGGCGGTCGGATCGAGCACATGCGGGCGGTTGTGGATCGACTGCGGAGAATCGGCGTGATCGTGGAACGCGGCGAAAAGGGGATTGCCGTTTCGTCGTCGAGGCGGCTCGAGCCGGTGGCGATAACCACGCAACCCTATCCGGGATTTCCGACCGACCTGCAGGCCCAGGCGATGGCCCTCTTGTGTCTCGCGGACGGCAACAGCACGGTCACCGAGAAAATCTACCCGGATCGGTTCCTGCATGTGGCTGAGCTCAATCGCATGGGGGCTCATCTACGCAAGGAGGGGCCGACCGTGATCGTCGAGGGAGTGAAGCGCCTGGTGGGCGCCCCGGTGATGGCCTCCGATCTTCGAGCATCGGCGGCGCTCATTCTCGCGGGGCTGATCGCGAAGGGAACGACCCGCGTCCAGCGGGCGTATCACATCGACCGGGGCTACGAACGGATCGAGGAGAAGCTCGCCGGCGTCGGAGCCAACATCAAGCGCTTGAACGAGACGTAGAGGGCGTGGCGCTAGCCGACTTGTGCGTGCCGGCGTGCTTAGACCCTCGACGCCTCCCACCTGCTCGGATTGATGACACCTCGTGGTATAAGAAGGTCCGATAGAACAACCGTCTATGATTAAGTTGTTAACCGGTCGCGCGAAACCGATAACGGGCACGGGTCAAGACCCATAACCGCGTCACGTGGCCCGAGTGCTTCACCGCGTCGCCTTTGCTCAACACGTCGGCAGAACCGTAAACGGCAGGTAGGCGCGGCCCGCGGCGAACACTCCTCGTAACTTCTTGCGCCAAAAGAGATTAGACCGCCCTCGTCGTGTAATCAACTGGCGAGCCGCTCCGGCACATGGGGTGCAACTTGCTTCGCATCGTGCGACGGCGGTCGGACTGCGCCGTGGATAGGCTCACATGCGGCAAGCCGACCGTTCACGAACAGGTGGAGGATTATCGGGGGAGGGGATGGAAGCCAATGAACGAAGAGACGTTCCAGCGCAAGCTATCGGAGTTGATTGCGGAGATTGCGACGCTTCCCGCCGGGGAGCGCGACAAGCTCGAGCTTCTTGCCGAGCAGACGCGTGAACGCCACCGCCAGCTAAAAGAGACGGTGAGCAGCCTCCAGGAGAGCATCGACTTCGTGCGACTGAGCATCAAGTACATGCTGTTCGATCTGGAGGCGACGCGGCGAGAGAACCAACAACTACGTCGAATGTTGGATGAGAACTCGCAATCATAGATAGACCCTTACGGGCATAGGTTGAGGGGAAGGGAGCTTATGGCGGCCCGGCTCGGACGGGTAACCCACGGGGTTGCCCATCCGCGGGTCGTCACGTTATTCTTGCGCCGGTCGCGTCGGTGAGTGTGCTCAACGCCCGACGGAAGCCCTGGTCAACTGTGAGGCGACCGACCGGCGCAGACCGCGGATCGAGAAGTTCGGACCAGGGCAGGCGGTCTTACCCGTCACCGCTCCATGCGTGGTGATCCGGTCGGGCGAGATCCCGCACCGACCGCAAAGATAGGCTACTAACCGGGTTAGCGACGCGAGTTGTCTTCGCGTCGGCCTGTCTTTCGTGAAGTCCCCGACCAGGCAGATTCCGATCCCATGCTCGTTGAAATGGTTGTCCAGCGTTTTGCAGTGGGCACCGTGCTTTTGCTTGTGCCATCTCGGCCCGACCTCGATCAGTCCGTCGGGCGAACCATGTCCGTTTCCGATCACGAAATGATAGCCGAGTTCGTCCCAGCCTTTTCGGCGATGGTTTCGGTCGAACAGTCCGGCAGAGCCTCGCTCTGTGGCGCTGTGATGAATGACGATCGACGTCCACCTCGGGCTTATCCTCCGGCCGCGCGGCTGCCAGTTCCGTTCCATGGGGATTCGACGCACCGTGCTGCGAACGGGGGCCGGCGCTTTGTGTACCGGGGCCGGTCGCCAGCGCTGCCGATCGAACGTGCGGGGCGCAGACTCCACCGGCGGGTCGGAGACACAGGAGATTCCGAGGACGGCCAAGAGGGCTGCCGCCCCAATCAATAATCGCATGGACTTCAGGCTTTTCTGCGAGGGTAGCCCCCTTCCGCGGGCGCAAGCCGGATCCAACGGCTCGCAACAATGTTATCGGCCATAGGCACCGGGCGCGTCAAGCGAATCGTCCGGGGCGCTCGGCGCGAGGCATCAACACCGGGCCGGGCCGGCCTCACGTCCCGTGATGACCATGAATATCGGAACTAGCTAAACCGGCCCCTTCGGCTCGACGATGAGACGGAAAAGGAGTTGGGGCAGAAGAAAGGAGGGGTCAGGGCTTCCGCCCCGCGGTCGGGGCGGGCGGGAATCAGCTAAGAGCAAACGCCATGGCCGTTCAAGGAAGTGCAAGTTCCAACGGATCAATGAGATCAACGCCCGACGCTCTCGATACAAGCCTGAGTCGATGGAAGACGATCATCCGGGAAATGCCCGACGCACGCCTCGATAAGATAACGGCCGCACGCGATGCGCTCCGGTGCAACCGCTATGAGGGCGAAACGGTTCTTGACGAGACCGTGCGTCGCCTGTGCGACGATGTCGGCGAGATATGCCTAGGGGAACCCGGGGTAAGCTGACGGCGATCGAGGTCAGAGCCGAGAACGCCAAGGGACCCACCCTCGCGACACCCGGTAGGCACCAAACATCCCCACCGTCCTCAACTCCAAGACACCGGGACTACTTGGATGCGGTGCTCGTCTCGAGATAGAGGATGCGGCGGCAGACGCCGCATAGCTGTATCTCGTCCCGAGTTTGAAGCGAGTTGACGATTTCCAGGGTCACGCCCATGTTGCACCCTTCGCAGGTGTAGTCGTCGCGCTTGGGTCGAAGGCGAGTGACGACGGCCATCGCTTCGCCGTCGTGGCGATGGGCGGCGCGTTCGAAAGCCGCCAACGCTGATGGAGCGATCTTCTCGGCGAATTCGTCGCGCTCGCCCTCGAGCTTCTCGCTCTCTTCTTTTGAGTCGGCGTTGAACGTTCGGAGTTGCTCCTCGGCCTTGGCTACCTCGCCGGCAGCCTTGGCCCTCTCAGTCTCGACCCGCTCGCCTCCCGTCTTGACCTCCTCGATCTCCCGCATTAGCTCGAGCACGCGGACCTCCATCTTGGCGTTGTCGGCCTTCTCGGTGTTCATGGCCGCCAGGATTCCCGCGTATTCCTTGTTGGTCTTGGCTTTGTTAAGTGCCTGACGATGCTTGTTGATCGCCTCCTCCCGCGAGGCGATCTCCAGCGACAGGGCGTCCACCCGCACCTGTTGCTCGCGGCAGGCGATCTTGTTTTGCTCTAGCTTCGCTTCGATCTGTCGGGCGTGGCGTAGCTTGACTTCCAAGCGGCGTTGTCTGGATTCACGTGTTCGTCGGATACCTGCAAGCTTGAGTTCGACGGCTTGCAGGCGGCGTAGCTCTTCGATGGTTTCACCCATTCAGAATTCCGCGGACTTATAGCCGGTTATGCTAATCCGCCCGGTCACGGCGAGCGGGCGTGAACCTCGTATTATGGCCGACTTCGCCCGGGAGTGCAAGCCCGCCCCGCTAACGACTTTCCGCCGCTTCCAAGTCCGCCGGAAAGTCATCCGACCGCGCGACACGCAAGCTGGAGGTGCGACGCCCGCCCCAGGGCGGATGGATCGCGGCAAAGACGCTTCTCTATTCTCGCCCAAGCGCGTCGATCGTCCGGGCTGGCGAGCAAGTCCCGGTGCCGGCGCATGGGCAGCACGGTCTTGCCAACGAGGTCCAGAACCTCGAAACCGGCAGTCTCGGCGAGCTTCCGCACCTCGGACGGCCCAAACGTCGTGATCGGAAACCGCTCATCGGCGTCCTTCGTCAGCCAGTGCGTCTTTCCGTCGCGCAGGAATCGTGACAGCGCTGACGGATTGCGGCGCTCGAGGTAGTAGTCTATCGCAGCCAGACGGTTGTCGAATGTAGCCACGAGCACGCCACCGGGGGCAAGGGAGCGGCGGATCCGCTTCATCGCGAGCGCCGGAGACCGCGTGCAACCCACCGGATCACCCAGGGCGATCGCCAGCGCCGCCGCGTTGACCGGCAGCCCGTCGAGGTCGCAAAGGTCAGTCTGGATGAACGTGGCGGCCGAGCTTCCGCCGTGCTCCTCAATCTTACGCCGGGCTTGGTCGAGCATCCGCGGCGAGATATCGACGCACGTCACCGCATATCCGCTTTTGACGAGCTTCGCGGCCCACTTCCCGGTCCCACAGCCGAGGTCCAAAACGATCGCACCATGGTCGCTCGGCAGGAACGGCTTGAGGTAGTCCCACGTGAGCCGGTCGTGCCACTGCCAGAAGGCGTCGTCGTAGCTGGCGTCGTAGCGGTGGGCTACACGATCGTGGTAGCGCTGAACGGCGGATCGCTTCGAATGGGCCATGACCCGCCATTATAGGCCGATAATCGCGGGCCGTTAAGCGGCACCCGGTACAGAAACGCGTGCCGAGGAGGCGATCCGAACCGCGCCCGTCAGGAAGCGGCCGTGTAACCCCCGACATCGCCTCTCGCCAAGCACGCCCCAAGTTGACCCAGCGTCGCGTTTCTGCGACGATATCTCCGACAAGAACGTGCACCGAGGATTCCAGGAGCAGCCGGGAAATGATCAAGGCCGTCGAACTTCGCAAAGGTAAGACCATCCTCCACGGGGGCGAGCTGGCCGTCGTTCACGAGGCGAACCACGTGGCCAAGGGAAACAAGCGCAGCTACATGCAGGCCAAGATCAAGAACCTGCGGACCGGCGTCATCTCCGAAGTACGCTTCAACGTCGACGATCGGGTCGAGATTCCCTACGTCGAGTCCAAGAAATACGAGTTCCTTTATCGCGAGGGCGAGAACTTCGTGGTCATGGACCTCGAGACGTACGACCAGATCCCGATCAGCCCCGACATCGTCGGCGACGCAGCCACGTGGCTCAAGCCCAACGAGAAGGTCACTTGCGAGCTGTTCGACGGCAAGATGATCTCGTTCGTTCTGCCCTTCACCGTCGCCCTGGAGGTTTTCGAGGCCCCGCCGGTCGTCAAAGGTGCTACAGCCACGAATCAGATGAAGGAAGTCATCCTCGAGACCGGCGCCAAAGTCCGCGTCCCACCATTCATCGACAAGGGCGACCGCGTCAACATCGACACCCGCTCCGGCGAGTACATCGAACGAGCGAAGTAGAGCGCACGCCCGCCGATCCGAACCGCGCCCGTCAGGAAGCGCCCCGAGCCGCAGGCTTCAGCCTGCGCGGCCTCCGCCGACCATTCACCCGCCCACGCATGTGGGACCGACTTTCTAGTCGGTCGGTCCGGCGCTGCCGTCGCCAGTTGGTGAAGGCAACGATTCGGGTTCAACGAGGCGACAGAGGGCCGACCTGATTTCACTGAGCAGGTGCAGGTCCACACCGAGGGCAACTGCGCGCGCTTCTGCGAATGCCGTTGTGACCAACTGTCCGGCGTAGAAGTACCCGGTGCCCACGAACGTAGAATCACGAGCCCAAACCGCGCGAACGATCCCAACCGCCCCGGCGCGGGCCGCCATCGCGCCCCGCAACCAGAACCTGCCCCTTCACAGAGTTAAGTATCCGCGGTTTGACCCGACTCGGCCCATAAGTATTCGCTTGAATCACTTCCAGCGTTTCATTAGACTACGCCTATACGGGGTTTTCTCGTCCTGTCGCTAGGAGCGCGTCCTGTG